>DASSDE010000560.1:0-2763 GCA_035697365.1 Kribbella sp.
CGGATCTCGTCCGGCCACAGCATCACCTGCAGCACCAGCACGTCGTCCACGGTCCGGAGCAGACCCAGGCTCTCGCGGGAGCGCAGCGCGACCTTGACCAGCGCGTACAGCTCGGAGCCCTCGAGGGCGTCGCGGAGCAGCACGTACGGCTTGGCGCCCGGCCCACCGTCGGCAGCCAGGTAGTACGACTTGCCGAGGTAGAGCGGGTCGACCTGGTCGGCCGGCACGAACTCGAGCACGTCGATGACCTTCTTGCTGGACAGCGGCAGGTCGGCGAAGTCGTCCGAGTCCAGCACCACCATCCGGCCGTCGGGCATCTCGTAGCCCTTGCCGATGTCCGAGTACGGCACCTCTTCGCCGTCGATCGAGCAGATCCGCTTGTACTTGATCCGGCCGCCGTCGGCGACATGCACCTGCCGGAACGAGATGTCCTTCTCCTCGGTCGCGGAGAACACCTTGATCGGGATCGTCACCATCCCGAACGAGATGGCCCCCTTCCAGATCGCCTGCATCGCCATCAGCTCCCGTCAGTTCGACCCTTGGGCTCTGCCGATCCCTGTGCCGATCCGTTGCGGCCCCGCGGCCCCTCCGCCGCGAGCAGATCGGGGATCTCCTGTGTCGCGTACCACATCAGGTCTTCACCCTCGCACGAATCCAGGGCGAACACAGCGTCGTCGTCACCAGCCTGTGCGGCGTCCCAGACGTCCACCGCCTTGCCGATCACCGTGGTCGCCTGGGCGGTGTCCAGGTGCACCGACACCACCGAGCGCCACGGGATCACCACGTGCAGCTCCAGCCGGGCGTCGCCGAGCTCCACGGATCCGTCCGCCGGCGGCACCGCGCTCACCTCGGCCGCGATCACCACCCGTCTGCGGCTGGTACCCGGATCTGCGGCCAGCAGTCCCACCGAGGCCCGGGCCGCCTGCGCCATCGCCGCGAACTCCAGCTCCTCGTCGTCACCCTCCGAATACCACTCGCGGAGCGCGGGCGTGACGGCATAGACCGTCAGCGGCGCCGGGCCGACCTCGCCGGCATTGCACGCCGCGCTCAGCAGCCGCAGCGTGGATGGGACGTACACCCTCATGAGCCCGCCTTCTTGGTAGTACTGGTGCGGGGTTTCTTCCGGCCCCGGGAGGCCCGGTTCCGGCTGCCCTTGGTGGTGTCCAGCAGCTCGTCCAGCGCGTCGGTCACGCACTGGGCGAACACAGCGAGGTCCGGCATGGCGGTGCGGTCCGCATTCAGACCGTAGTACACCATTCCGTCGTACGACGTGACGCCGACCGAGAGGCCCTGACCGGGCATCAGCGGAACCACCGGGTACGACGCGAGCATCGGGGCGCCCTGCGCGTACAGCGGGAACTGCGGACCCGGCACGTTCGTGATCACCACGTCGTCGATCGGCCGGACCGTGGTGGTCGCCACCCGGGCGGCGAGCGCGTGCAGCGTGGTCGGGGCGAACCCGGCGATGCCGACCAGCGAGCGGGCGCTGACCGCGCGACCGGTGTCCTTGTGCACCTTCGTCTGGTACGAGATCTGGTGCAGCCGCATGACCGGGGAGTTCTCGCCGACCGGCAGGTTGACGCTGGAGGCGATCACCCGGGAGCCGAGCGAGGTCGGCTCCTCGTCCTCGTCGTCACGGATGCTGACCGGGACCACCGACCGCACGCTCCGGGTCGGGCCGACGCCCTCACCGCGGGTCATCATCCAGGACCGGAACGCGCCCGCGACGACCGCGAGGACGACGTCGTTGACCGTGCCGCCGTGCGCCGCGCGGATGGTCCGGTAGTCCTCCAGGTCGGTCTGCACGGTGGTGAACCGGCGCTGACCGGACGTCTTGACGTGCAGCGAGCTCTCCTGGACGTGCCGCTGCGCGACCAGCGAGCCGACCACGTCGCCGAGCACCTCACGGACCGAGCTGGAGCCGGTCAGGCTGGTCATCTCGGCGCGGGCGAGCTCGAGGACGGCGGACGGGTTCCGGGTGGCGTCGGCGAGGACGCCGGCAAGCAGCTCCAGCGCGGACGGCGGGTGGTCCGGCTGCCAGGTGTCGGTCGGGGTCTCCCGTGGGTGCGCGGTCGCATCCAGCACCACCTGACCGATGTCGACCGTGCTGTTGCCGTCGACAAGCGCCTGGTGAGACTTGGCGATGATCGCGAACCGGTCACCCTGCAGGCCCTCGACGAGATACATCTCCCAGAGCGGGCGGGCCCGGTCGAGGCGGCGGGACATGATCCTGGCGACCAGCTCGAGCAGCTGCGCGTGCGTCCCCGGCCGCGGCAGCGCGGAGCGCCGGACGTGGAAGGTGATGTCGAACTCTTCGTCGTCGACCCAGACCGGCGCAGCGAACCGTCCGGGGATCTGCTGGATGCGCTGCCGGTATCGCGGGACGAACGCGATCCGGTCCCGGATCAGGGCCACCAGGCTCTCGTAGTCGAACCCCTCGTCACCGTGCACCGGCGGCTCGAAGATGTCGACCGTCCCGACGTGCATCGGCGTCGCCGGCGACTCGGCCTTGAGGAAGGTGAGCTCGAGCGACGTCAACCGGTCCGGCATATCAGTCACCCTCCTCTCAGTTCGACGAATTCTCACCCTAGCGGGCCCCGCGGACAGCGGGCTGCAACACTGCTCGTACGGGAACACTGAGGTATTCGTGTTCGTCAGGCAAGAGGGCGTGTCCCGCGCTCTGAGAACTTCTACGACCTTTGAAGGGCCCCTCGACCGATGCGTTCGACGCTGATCCGCGGTACCGCCACCGCTCTCCTCCCC
>DASSDE010000561.1:0-12490 GCA_035697365.1 Kribbella sp.
TACCTTGTCCTTGGCGTCGTTGACGCGCTTTTTGAACCAGCCGCCGATGCCGCCGCTCTTCTTGTGGTGGTCGCCACCGCCGGCGTGGTTGCTGCCGCCGCCGTTGTCGTTGTTGGTGCCGCCGCCGTCGTCGCCGCGGTGCGGGTTCGGGTTGTCGTTGACCGCGCCGGCTACCGGGTAGAGCTTGTCGACGTCGTCGTCTGTGTAGCCGCCGCCCCCGTCACCGTCAGCGGCGTTCATCAGACCGGTCGGGTCGGAACCCGAGACAGGGTTGTCGTTGGCGTAGGTGTAGCCGAGCATCTGCTGCGGATCGCCGGCGTCCAGCATCGGATCGACGCTGAGGAACCGGCCGATGGTTGGGTCGTACTCGCGAGCGCCCAGCGTGGTCAGGCCGGTGTCCTGGTCTTCAGGTTTGCCCAGGAAGCCGTGGTTGTCGGGCCAGGCGGGCGGCGCGATGCCACGCGGGTCGCCGAAGGGTTTGGCATAACGCTTGGTGGCCACCTGAGTATCGGCGTCGACCGCGACCATGGAGGTGCCGTGGTAGTCAGGGACCAACCAGGACATGTCCGAAGTCGCGGTGCCGTTCGCAGAACGGACGCCGACGACCTGACCGGCGAAGTCGTACTGCCGCTTGCCCAGGACCTTGCGGGTGGCCTTGTCGAGCGTCAGCTCCAACTCGCCCAGGAAGAGGGTGGTCTGCGTCGGGCTTCGTCGGACCAACAACGCACCCTCGGCGTCGTAGACGTAATTGGTGTCTCCGGCGGCGCTGGAAAGCTTGTCCAGCCTGCCTTGAGGGTTCCAGTTCAGCGTCTGCCCGGGGCGCACCGTCGTATTGCCACTGGCGTCGTAGTCGTAGGTCTTGGTCGGGGCGCCGGTCTGAGTGACGTTGGCGAGCGTGTGCGGCTGGTTGGTGTTGTAGTTGAACGTGCTGGTCACGTCGCCGGCGGTGGAGTGATCGACCTGTGTCTTCCGAAGACCGATCGGGGTGTACGTCCAGGACTGCCAGTACGGCGCAACTCCGCCGAGACCCAGCGAACTCGGGGCCTGGGTACAGTCGGCGCTCGCAGGCGTCCAAGCCTCGGTGAGTCGACGCTGGCCGTCGTACCGGAAGCATTGGGCGTCGCCACCGGCGGCGCTGTCGACCAGGTTGTGGTCCTCGGTGACGTTGCCGGTCGGGTCGTAGGTGTAGACGTGGTCGGCGAAGATGTTGGCCTTGCCGGCCGTCGTACGGGAGAGACGACGGGTGCCGTCCTCGTAGATGTTGTTGATCTCCATGTCGAACGCCGAGCCGAGCATGACCTTAGTGACGTTGCCGAAGGGGTTGTACTCGGTTCCGTTCACGTAGGTCCGGTCGCTGTGCATCTTGAGTGGGAGACCGATCGCGTTGTACTCGTAGTGGATGTCTTCGGCACCAAGTCCGCCGCCGCCGGACAGCGACGTCATCTCGAGGGTCTTGCCGTCGGGCTCGTAGCCGTAGTTGGTCCAGTAGCTGCCGTCTATCTCGATGCCCTCGACGGACGGGATAACCCGGGTGACCTGAGTCGGCTTGTAGAGCACATTCCGGCTGTTGATCATCGTCCGGTACGCCGGCCCCGACTTGCCCGCGGTGTAGCTTGCGGACTCGGCCACCTGACCGAGCAGGCCGGCCTTGTCGTACCTCCAGTCGGCCAGCAGGTTCTCCGGCGCGGCACTGGTCTTGTAGAGGCCGGTCTTGCGGTCCAGTGCGTCGTACGTGGTGACGAGTGTGTTGTTCGTCGAGTCCGTGGTCGACACGAGCCGATCGCCCTCGTCGTACGCCGAGACGGTCGTGCCGGAATCGGGATCCGTGCTCTCGATCTTGCGGCCTCGCAGGTCGTACTTGTATGTCCAGGCCGCACCGGCACCATCCATCCTGGTCATTCGGCCGGCCAGGTCATAGGTGTACTTCGTGACGTCCGGCGTCCCCGTCGCGGTGTTCCCCTTGAACTCGCGCCGTTCGATGGTCTGACCCTTGACATCGGAAACGGTCGCGGTGGCTGGGCTTCCGGTCGGTGGCAGCACTGTGGTGATGTCGCCGCCGTAGATCGTCGAGGTCGACCACTTCGGTTGCAGCATGCTCATGAACGTCGACTTCACGACGCGACCAGCACCGTCGTACTCGTTGAACGTCTGGGTGGGCACCGAAGCGTTCGGAACCGCGACAAGAGTGGCCGACGGCGCCGACGAGTTCCAGATACCGCTGTTCGAGTAGGTCGCTAGGCCGCGCGAGTCGTACCGGGTCTCGCTGATCACCCGCCCGCCGTCGGCCGCCGGCGACTGGTTCTGGCGATCCCGCAACATCGAATCGAACAGTTCGTACGAGGTGATGTAGCCGTTCGCCTGGATGTTCAACTGATCCGTGCGGATCGTCGACGGGGCCGTGTTCGAGATCGTGTAGGTGTACTTGGTGTTGGCGAGCTTCGTCGACGCCGGCGCCTGGCTCGGCAGCCACACACCGGTCAGCCGGCCGAGCGCGTCGTACGCCAACTCGGTGACTTTGCCGTTCACGTCGGTCGTCTTCGCCGGAACGCCCCATTCGGGCCGGTACGTCGTCGTTGTCGTGAAGTTCACGGGTGTGCCGCTGTAGTTGTTGACCGTCGGCTGCTTGACCACCAGTTGGGTCAGCGGCCCGGTGGCCGCCGGCGTGTAGGTGCTGGTGGTGACTCGGCCGAGCGCGTCGCCGGACGACGTGACCCGGCCGAGAGCGTCGTACGTCTTCGTTCCGGTGTTCTGGTAAACGGGAAGGCCGGAGGTGTAGTGGTGCAGGCGCTGGACTGTCGTCGCATCGCCCAGAGTGGCGACGCCGTACGTCTTCCCGTCGTAGAACGTCCGTACGTCGGTGAGGACGCGGTTCTCCGGCGGGTCGGAAGACTCGGCATCGCACGCACCGATCGAGGTGACGTTACGGATCGGCAGTGCGATCAGCCAGGTCGTGGTGTTCTTGAGGTAGTTCGTGACGGTGCAGGTCTCGTCGGTCTTGGTGGTGTCGCCACCGTCGGTGACCCTGGTCGGCAACGTGTTGTCCGGGTCGTACTGGGTGCTGGTTGAGCTGACCAGGTCCGGACGACCACCGTCACGGGCGACCCGGCTCTGCGTGGCAGATGCACCTACGAAGGTGGACTTCAAGGTGCCACCAGGGACGGCGTACGAGGTTTTCTGGGTAACGATGTAGTCCGTGATGACGCCCGAAACCTCGGTGTTCGAGGCTGCGTTCTGGTAGGTGATCTGCTCACGCGGGTTGCCCGACAACGCGTCGAGATCGGGCCGGACCGTGCCCGTGGTGTCGGTGACGTCGACGTTCTTGACAGCAGTCGTTCCCTCGAGCTTGTCGCCGTCCATGCCACGGAAGTACTTGGTGACCGACCTGCTCCGCGGCGAGGCGGTGTCGTTCGGGTCGCCTGTGTACGTCGTGACCAGACCGTACCCGCGCCAGTCCGACCAGGTCTTGTCGTCGTCCTTCAGCATCGGCGACTCCTGGTAGTGCCAGGCTCCACCGCCGGAGTACACGTACTGCGTGACCATCAATGCGCCGTTCCCGGTCGGGTCCGACGTCACAACGTTGTCCAGGACGTACTTGTGGAACCAGTCCTCGCGCTCAACCTCACGCGGTGGCTTCCACTTCACCGGATAGCAACGCTTGGTGTTGGTGTCCTTGGCCGGCCGCTCCCCGGACATGCACTCCTTGCCGGCGTAGTTGACCATGACCTTGGCGCCGGTCTCGGTGTCGATCTCACCGATTCGGTAGCGGATCAGGCCATTCAAGCCGTCCGACCCGGAGTCGACGCGGTTCGCCAGTCCGACCGGCTTGAACGTCACGTTCGGGACGCTGAGCGTCGTACCGGCCTTGCCGCTGTGCGCGATGCTGTTGAGCCACATCGGCTTGCCGTCGCTACCGTCGCCCGTGGACGGGAAGGTCAGGTTGGTCTGCCAGAAGTCGACCGGCTGGTATGTCGTACCGGTCAGCACCTGCGTCTGGATCTGGTACAGGCGCTTGCGGGTGAAGAAGGTCGGCGAGACCTTGTTGGTGCAGGCGACCGACGCCTCGCAGACCTGGTCGAACGGGACGTCCGGCCAGTTGGCCTTGGTCGTCGCGTTCAGCACCGAGCAGTTCGCGAGGCAGCGCTCGGCCGTGGTGAAGACGACCTGCTGCGGGGCCTTCGCCGTGTCGGTCAGTGCGGCGTCGCGCAGCCCGTAGTCGATGCGGTTGAGATAGCCGGAACGGACGTACGCGGTGCCGGGTGATGCGATGCCGTTCTTCGCGTAGTAGTTGGTCTCCTTGGTGTACCAGTACGACATCGCGTTGCCGTGCAGGTCCACCACGTAGTCGAGGTTCCAGCGCCAGGCCAGGTTGCAGCCAGAGGCGGCGAACGTCGACTGGTGGCACGGTTCACCCGCGTCGTCGCCGAAGACCGGAGCGGTGAAGACCGAGTTGGTCACGGCGGTGAGGCCGGCCTTCAGTTTGTGCTTGCCGAAGTAGTACTGCGTCCCGTCGGTGGTCGTGACGCGCCAGTACTCCTTGCGTGCATCACCGTTGTCATCGGTGCCGATGAGCTTCTCGACCCGCGATCCGTCGTCGTTCTTGAGTTTCCAGGTGCTCGCGCCGATCGTGTCACCGGAGGCCCGGACCAGTTCGTTGGACTTGCCGTTCAGCGTCAGCGTGGCGTTGTCGTACTTCCAGCACTGGTCGTACTTGCCGACGTTGCCGTCCTCGTCACAACTCGTGTATTTCCGCTCGATGAACGACTCGGTCAGGTCGAAGCCTTCACCGACCCAGGAGACCTGGTTGTTCGTGGCCGAGGTACGACCGTCCACCGACTGGGCGGAGTACTGGAACGCCAGGGTCGGCGTCGGACCGGCCGCGGCGGGCGGCATCCGGAGTGGGTACGACCAGGTGAAGTCCCCACTCGCCCCGCCACCCGACCAACTCGACGCCGCGGACAGTGTCGTGGCCGCGTAGTCGCCCGTACTCGATTCCGAGCCGGCGGTGATCGCGAAGACCGACGGCTGCGCACCAACGGGCGTCGTCGCGGTGACTGTATCGTTCGCGGAATCGTTGTCCGTCGGCAGCGGCGTGCTGGTCGAGCACGCCGGGACCTTCGGCGTGGTGAGAATGCACGCCGGCAGCGCAACGATCTCCAGGCGCGAACCCCAGTCACCACCGAAGGCGTTCGCGTAGCCGGAGTAATCGAACGTCAGCCGGACATCGGATCGCGCCGCGGCCTTCGCCTTGACCAGTACGCCGCTGACACCGGCCCGCGCGCTCGCCGCCTGGTCCAGGAACTCGAGGTCCACCGTTGCCGTGTCACCAGGCTTCGTCGAGCGCGCGGCAACGAACCCGCCAGGCTGCGACGCTCCGTCGACAACGACACTCCGGTGGCCTGGAGCCGGCCAGTTCACCGGTCGGCTCGCGAACGCGGCGGTCTCGGCGACGGCCTTCTTCAGGTCCGCGGACTCGGCCGGCGGCGCGACCGGCGGAACGTCGTCCACCTTGACGCTCTTGGCCTTGACCGGCTTCGGCCGGTTCGGACTACCGGCCTCGGCCGAACTGGTGGGCCCGCCGATCGCCACGGTCGCTGTCAGCGACAACCCGAGCAGGACCGGAAGTACCCGCGTCCGCAGGGTGCGCAGAGGTCGATTCATCAGGAGCACTCCGTCGGGTTGTCACCGAATTCGAGGCACAACTGGCGTTGCGGTACGACGCCCGTGTAGACCCGCAGGTCGTCCAGGTAGCCGTTGAAGGGGGCGTACGCCGTGTCCGCCGCGCCCGGCCGTGCGACGACCACCGCGCTGCCCTGGATGGGCGTCGTGAACGACTCGGTGCCCCCGTCGCCGGACCGATCGGTGACGAGCAACGTCATCTGGTCCGTGGCAGCGCTGTACTCGGCTGCCAGGGCCGTCCACTCACCAGCGGTGATCGGGTTCGTCGGCTGCGTCACCTCGACGTACGCGGCTGAGGCTGTGTCGCTCGGGGCTCTGCTGAAGACCCAGACGGCATCATCGTCCTTCGGCCGATACTCGATCCGCCAGGAGTCCTTGTTGGCTCCGAGCTGCCGCACGAACACCTGCGGCTTGGTCGGATCCTGGACCTTGACCCACAAGGTCACGGAGAAGGACGCCGTCGAGTCCACCAGCGACCGGTTGGCAAAGATGTACTCCGAAGCCGCGCCGGTCGCTGCCAGGACGTTGCCGCGCTCCGGGTCCTCGACGATCGCCGACGACTGATCCGGCGACCCGGCGAAACCGCTGACAGACAGCGCCTGGCCGTACACGGAGTCCTCCGTCACCCACACGCCGTTGGGTCGCGGTAAGACGCTGTCGAACGCGTACCGCGTGGCCAGCGACGCGATCGGCTCGTCGTTGCCCGACGGTCCGGTGCGCGGGTCGGCGGCCTGGTTCGCCTCGGCGGCGGACAGGATGCGCGGATAGATCTTGACGTCGTCGATCCCGCCGGCGAAGACCCCCTTCGCCGTACCGACACGATACGAGCCGACCTCGACCGTCCCGGTGGCTTTCCACGGCGCGTAGGTGAACGACGCCGTGCCCTGCAGACGGCCGTTGACGTACAGCTGAATCGTCTTGTGCTCGGCATCGAACACACCGAGCAGGTGCGTCCAGGCGAACGTCACCGGCGCGGTGAGCGAGTCCACTCTGGCTTGCGCAGCGGTCCAGGAGTCCGAGACGTTCTGGAAGAAGGTCCAACGGTTGGTGGACCCAACGTACCGGAGGACCCCGCCGTACCCCTGGCTCCCGGAAATGGCGACGACGCCGGCGTCCGCCACGGCGGTAGGCCGTGCCCACGCCGAGATGGTGAAGCTGCCGGAGGTGTCGACGACCTGTCCGGGAACGGTCGCCCGGTCGTCGTTGTCGAACACCAGCGAACCGTTGACGCGGCCGGTATCGTCGAACTCCGCTCCGGTGACCGTGAGCGGATGGTTGTTTCCTGACGAGTCCGCGGCCGTCGTACCGCTTTGCTCGTCGAGTGACCAGGCCGCGATCGGCGGCAGACCGGGACCGACATTGATCCGGAAGTACTTCGTCGTACTGGTGTGCGCGGCGGCGTCGTGGCTGACCGCTCCGAGCGTCATCAGGGTCTGCCCCGGTGTGAGCAGCGCGACGGTGATCGAACGGCCGTTGGCTCTGGTCATCTTGCCGTTGAAACCGTAGCTGAGGGCAACGACATCGGTGCTGGTCGATGAGATCGTGTAGGTCACCTTCGCACCGAACGGTACTGACTCCGGGCACACGTCGGGCGTCGAGCTGGTCAGGCAGTCCGACAACGGGGTGCCGTTGTAGCTCGCCGTGATGGTCGGAGCGGGCGGAGGCGTTGTGTCCACCTTGAAGTAGCAGGTCCCGGACCAAGCGGACGCCAACGTCCCACCCGGGATGGCATAGAGGGTCCGGGCCCGATAGGTGTAGAGCAAGCCGCTCGCCAGATTCGCGGGAGCGGTGAGCTTGACCAGTACGCCGGGAGACACGGTGGCGCCCTGGAACTCCCAGACCTGCTGGGACTGGCTGATGATCTGGAACTGGACCACGATCCGCGCGCTCGTGTCACCCGCGCCGACCTTGCCCTTGGCCGAGACCTGCGGCCGCAGCGATGCCACGACGGTGGGGTTGCTGGACGGCGCGCACGGACTGGGCAGGTCCGTCGCGGTGGCTGCGCCGAGCTCGTACGCCGGCAACGGGTACGCGACGTACTCGATCGTCAGGATGCCCGTGCTGTCGAACTGCTTCCAGGCGATCTCGTCCGCCTCGTTGGTAGCCCGCAGCCGGAACGTCGTCGAACTGCCGTTGGCCGTGGACGTGTACTGCATCGAGCTCGTCACGTTGAACTCGACGTCCCCCGCCGGGCACGACGAGTTGTAGCCCTTCGCGCCGACGAAGCTCCCGACGTCGGCCTGCCACGCCGGCTGCTTGCTCCACGTCGTGGCGGACGAGATCGGGCTGGTGCGCGACAGGGTCACCTGACGGGCCGAGCAACTCGCGGAGTGGATCTCGTGCGTCCGCAGCGAGGCGGCGATGATCTTCTTGCTGGTGAACGCTCTGGTGTCGAACATGAAGAACGAGCGAACGATCTTGTTCTGCTCGAAACCCTCGTAGCCCACGCCGAGGCTGTGGGTGGTCTTCCAGAACGAGGTGGTCGGATACAACTCCCACGCCGCGGTCCAGCCGGTCTTGGCGCCGGTACCTGTCATCGTCGGGTCGAGCACGACCGGGAAGACGGTGGCCGGGTCCGTCAGCAACTTCCGGTCCGGCGTAACCGTCAGTCCGGTCTGTGTGCCGCTGAAGTCCATCAGCGCCCGTTTCGCCTGCCCTTCGGGGCCTTCGCCGACGGCGGCCGCGGCATTCGCCTTGGCCTTGCTACTCGCGCCGGCCGAGTCCCACATCAACGCCTCGCCGACGGTCAGCACCTGGCGTCCGGATCGGTCCACGTACGCCGGCCGGCCGGGCTGCGCGGTGCGCAGGCCGAGGTTGTGCGTGGTCACCGGGAAGTTCAGGCTGCGCAACGCCGGGTTCGCGGCCGCCTGGCGAGTCTTGACGACCAGGTTGTAGCTGAATCCATCCTTGGCGGCCATCACCACCAGGTCGACGTCGGGCAGCACAGCGGCGTAAGTCGCCGTACTGCCCGCGATCACCGGAGCCGAGAGCGGCCAGGGCGACTTCAGCTCGAAGACGCCGTCGTCGCGGGTGAACCGCGCCAGCGCGCCGTCACCCCCACCCGAGAACGCGACGTCGCTCAGCGACGCCTTGGGCGCGATCATCCCGTCCGGACGGGTAGCCAGTGTGGTGTCGATCGGCACCCACCCTGCATCCTTCTTGACCCGCACCGGTTGGTTCGACAGCTCGGCGCTGAGCGTCCCGTTCGGCGTCGCGACGGTACGGGAGTACTCGGTGGTCTTGTCCTCGATCTCGACCGAAGTGTTGAACTGAGCCGCAAGGCGCGTCGCTTCGGCGACGGTCTTCGCGGACTTCGGTGCGCCGGACGGCTTGGCCGCCTGGCTGGCCGGAACTGCGACCAGGCCTGCAGTGAGAACCACCATGATCGAGAGCAGACCTACCCGCCGCGTGAGGGCGCGCAGGGACCACCTGTGTGACGTCATAACCCCACCCCTGAAGTGACAACAGCCGAACTGCCAGCACCCCCGAGGTGCGCCACTCAGGAAGCTGAGGGCTCGCTGAGCGTGCCAGGCGACCACGCAGCGAGTCAATGAAATTGCAGCAAGTGACAACCTTTGCCCTCGATGCTGGCATCCGGGCGCAGAATGTGCTCGGAGTCGGTCGATACGCTTTGGTGGTGGTTGACGAGTGGGGCCGAGCGCAATTGATTGCTGGCGGGTTCCGGCATGTTGTGGTGGAGATTGCGGCGTACGACGGTCCGCGGGCTGGGCTGGTGGATGACGGTGGGGATTTGTACTACTTCGACTGCCCCAGGTGGGCGGTGGACGAGTACCTGGTGTGGCCAGCGCCGGTGGAGGCTGTTGCGCTCGAGCGGGAAGGCTGGGAGATCTTCGTACGGTGGAACCGGCGGTACGAGAGTGCGCCGCGTTCGGCGGGGCCGCATCCTGGGGACGGTGGGGTCGACGCTCGGCACGACGAGCTCGAAGGTCTGCTTGTGCCGTATCGCCAGGCGCCGGCCGATGCGCGGCGAATGGTCGCCGAGTGGCGGCTCGACGGTCGGGAGCGTTACCGGGTTGACGGGACCGACAGTTGGGTTCGGTGGGACGTCACAGGGTGAGTGTGCGGGGCGGCTCTTCGATGACGCGGCCGCCTACTGTGGCGTGGGTTGGGGGGTGCCAGGTGGTGTGGAGGTGAGAGCCGGTGCCTTGGATGACCAGTAGGTCCCGGGCCAGGCGGGCGGTCAGTTGGGTTACCGCGGAGCCGGTGGCTTCGTCTTCTTCGACGTTCATGGCGGGGGCGAAGGCTCGGGCTCGGATGGTGCCGGTGGGTTCGTCCTGCCAGGACCAGAGGAAGGTGTGGCCGGCGGAGTAGGACGCCGGCGAGGCGGCGAGGACTTCGGTGGGGGTGGCTAGTTGATGCCAGTCCCAGTGGCTGCCCCAGGTGGTGTCGGCTCGGACGGCGTACAGGTCGCCGGAGCGGGTGACCGGGATGGGGCCGGCGGGGACGTGGAGGGTGTCGACGGGGTGGCCGTGGGTGTGGAGCCAGGCGGCCGCGCCGACGGTGGGATGCCCGGCGAACGACATCTCACCTGTGGCTGAGTAGATGCGGAGCGTACCGGTGGCGGCGTCGTCGACGTACACGGTCTCGCTGTAGCCGAGCGCCGCAGCCACGCGCAGACGGTCGGCCGAAGGGACCAAAGAACCGTCGACGATCCCGAGCGGGTTGCCGAAGCGGCCGTCGGGGTCGGTGAAGACCCTGACGACCTCGACCGGGATGTCGGTCAATGCAGGAGCTACAGAACGGCGATCGCAGCGACGACGGCGACCAGGATGACCGCGGCGCCGATGATCGCGAGCATCCGCCCGTTCAGCTTCGGTTCGGCCTTGGCCTCGGTCTGGCCCTCGTTGACGAAGGCGCGGAACATCTGGGTGCTTGCGCCCGGGTCCTGCTCGTTCTCCACGTTCTGCGGGACGTTCTGTTCAGCCATGGACCCAGACCCTACCTGCCGCCGGTCCGCGGCAGGCAGCCCGCCCGCCGAAGCCTCACACAGACCTGATGTACCATTTGGTACATGCGCTTCGATCATTCCACCACGATCCAGGCCTCCCCCGAGGTGGTCTGGGAGGTCTTCAGCAACGTCGAGCGGTGGCCCGACTGGACCCCGACCGTCGATTCCGTCGAGCGGCTGGACGACGGCCGCCTGCATCTCGGCGCCCGGACCCGGATCCGCCAGCCCAAGCTGGCAGTCGCCGTCTGGGAGGTGACCAAGTTCGAGGACGGGCAGTACTTCGAATGGGTCTCCACCGCACCGGGCATGCGGACCACCGGCGGCCACCGCGTGATCAGTACGCCGGACGGCACGGTCGCGACCGCGACGATCATCCAGGAGGGCCCGCTCGCCTGGCTGCTCGGCAGGCTGTACGCCGGCCTCACGAAGAACTACATCGCCACCGAGACCGAGAAGCTGAAGGAAGTCAGTGAGTCGCGACAGTCTGCTGGCTGACGCGGTCGAGCACTTCGCGAAGAACGGGATCGGCGACGCGAGCCTGCGTACGATCGCGACGTCGATCGGCACCAGTCACCGGATGCTGATCTACCACTTCGGCTCGCGGGAGGGTCTGCTCGACGAGGTGGTACGTACGGTCGAGCAGCAGCAACGCGACCTGCTGACCGGCCTGTCGGACCTTCCCGTCGAGGAACAGAACGAGCTGTTCTGGCGGCGCGTGACCGAGGCGGCGCTCATCTACGGCCCGCTGTTCTTCGAGCTGAGCGCGCACGCGATGCAGGACCTGCCGCACACCGAGTCACTCAAGGCGGATCTGGTCAACGTCTGGTTGCCACCGTTGATCGATCTCTGTATCCGCGCCGGCGTTCCGGCCGATCAAGCACCGACGTACGCACGTCTCGGCCTGGCCGCCTCGCGTGGCCTGCTCTTCGACCTGTTGCTGACCGGCGACCGCGCAGGCGTCGACGAAGCGACCGCACTGCTGTACCGGTTGTTCACGCTCCCGGTTCGGTAGGCGTCTCGACCCGGCCGGCGACAATCGGCAACCGCGAGTCCCGCAGTACGGCGACGAACGCGAACGGCCGGTCGAACGTGACCTCGAGCCGCCGCTGCTGACGGGTCACCATCGCCGCCCGGGTCATCGCCATCGCGGTGACCGCCGCCGCCTCGAACCCGGTCGCGAAGAACCGCGCCAGCACCCGCTGCTTGGCCTGGTCGATCCGCAACGGCGTCGGACTGAGCGCGCTGAAATGTCCACGGGCACCCGGATTCGACGACACCGCGGTCAGCCCGAACAACTCGCGCGACGCCAGCAGATCGTGCTCGACGTCGATGCTGAACGACGGCAGCGACAGCTTCACGTCCGGTCGCGGCGCCGTCGTACGCCCGATCCGCACCCCGGGCGCCGCATCCCAACCGGCGTCCCCCTGCTCGATCAGCGCACTACCCGGCAGGCCCCCGGTCGGGTCGGCCGCAGCGTCCAGCAGACCGGCGAGTACGTCGGCGTGCGGCGTCTCCGGCTGCCCGATCCCAAGCAGTACGTCGACGTCCGCGTCACCGGCCACCGTGACAACGGTCAGCCACGCGGCGGAGGGGTGAACGTAGCGGCGTACGGAATCGAGGTCGGTGTCCGCGCGGTCCAGCCAATGCCACGAGCCCGCCCAGGGACCGTCGGCCACCCGCCGGATCTGCTCGTCGAACGGGTGCACCCACCGCGTGCGGAGCAGGATCGCCGAGGCCAGCAGCAGGTCGACACCGCCGTCCAGATCGACCGGCATCTCGCGGATCAGGTCGTCGGTGTGATCGGCGGCCCAGGCGTCGAGCTTGGGCTTGTCGACGGCGGCGTTG
>DASSDE010000562.1:0-2216 GCA_035697365.1 Kribbella sp.
CCAGATGAGCTGCTGCAGCTCGCCGTACGCCTGGCGTGGTGCGCCGGCGGTGACCAGCGAGTCCTGCAGCACCTTGAGCTCGTGCAGGAAGTCTGCTGCCCGCGGGTACCCGAAGTCGGCGTCACGGGACCGGGTCGCGGCGAGCCGGCGCGCTGCCAGGAGCAGGAGCTGCCGGTGCGGCTCGGCGGGCGAGCGGGTCTCGATGTCGGTGATCAGCTCCGGGTTGACCGCGCGAGCATCCTCAAGAATGCGCCGTACGGGTGCCGACGGCGGCGTGGTTGCAGCGTCCAGCGTCAACGCGCGGCCGAGCGCCTCGGTGGCCTGCTCGAGTGCGCGAAGGACGTGGTCAGCCTGGATCTGCATGGCCTCGCGGGTGATCGCCGCGGTGACGTTCGGGTTGCCGTCACGGTCACCGCCGATCCACGAGCCCAGGTGCACGAACGGTGCGACCACTGGCGTACGGGTACCTGCTGCGTCACCGGCAAGTGCGTCGTCGAGCCGGCGGTACACGTTGCCGACGACATCGAACAGGGTCTCCTCGAACACCGCCATCGCCGACCGGACCTCGTCCAGCGGCGAGGGGCGGCTGGTGCGGAGTTGGGACGTACGCCAGAGGATGTCGACCTGCTCGACCAGGCGGCGGCGGTTCTCGGCCAGGTCGCTGTCGCCGGCGCGCGGGTCGCGGCGCTCGTCCAGCAGCGAGGTGATCCGGCGGATCGTCGCCAGCACGGCGCGGCGCCGGGCCTCGGTCGGGTGCGCGGTCAGGACGGGGCGGAACTCCAGTCCGTTCAGCAGCGCGCGAGCCTGCTGCTCGCCGCTGTCACGGGAGATCTGCTGGACGGCCGACGCCAGCTCGGAGACCACGGCCTCGCTGCCGGCCCGGTCGCGCTCGCGGAGCACCCGGGCGCGGTGCAGCTCCTCGCTGAGGTTCGTCAGGTGGAAGTAGCAGGTGAATGCCCTGGCCACGTCCTCGGCGCGCTCGTGCGGCCACGAGGCCACCAGTTCCTCGGCCGCGGCGCCGTCGCCGGCGATGGTCAGCTCGCGTAGTTTCTCGACGTCGTCGAGCAGCGGCTGACCGGCGTACTCCACCAGGACCTTGCCGAGGATCTCGCCGAGCAGGCGGACGTCGGCCCTGAGTTCCTCAGGCACCTCGAACCGCGCGCGGGTACGGGTCTCACTTCCGGTCTCGCTCACGTTCGCCCACCCTATCGGCGGACGCACGCCCGCGCTGACCAGTCCGCCCACTGGAAGCCGATCGTGACCGCGCGTCCAGCTACTTCACAGTATGTATTTCGATCTGTATTTCGATCTGTGCGCGTCCGGTGCGTCAGACGTTGCCGAAGCCGCCGGCGACGACCTGCGAGACGGTGCGGGCGAGCTCGGCCGGGGTGCGGTCGGTCTCGTTGCCGGCCAGCATCCGCGCGCAGGCCTCGGTCATCGAGGCGAGCAGCTCGGCGAGCACCGGGAGGTTCGCGTCCGGGTCGGTGACGCCGGGCAGCGACTTGACCAGCGTCAGGCGCAGGCTCTCGACGAGGAACGCGCGGGCGGCCCGGACCCGCTCGGCGACGACCGGCGCGGCACCGTACTGCGCGCCGAACACGATCCGCCAGGACTGCGGCTGCTTCGTGACCTCGGTGAAGAACGCGGTCAGGCCCTCGTGGACGTGCTCCTCGGGGGTGCCGACGCTCGGGTCCGCGGGCAGCGCGGCGACGATCGTCACGACCAGGTGCTGCTCCTCGCGGGCGAGCAGGGCCAGCAGCAGCTCGTCGCGGTTCGCGAAGCAGTCGTAGACGACGGGCTTGGTGACACCGGCTGCGTCCGCGACGGCCTGCATCGTCGTACCGGCGTAGCCGTTCGTGGCGAACACCTCGAGAGCGGCGTCCAGGATCAGCGGCCGACGGCGCTGCGGACCGAGATGCGGCGCCCGCCGGCGTTTCTCAGAATCCCCGACCACTTGACAAAGCTACAACACCGTAGGAAATTCCTACAGTCTGGTAGGAACTGCCGCGGGGGTGGTTGATGACCGAGCGAGGCAGTGCCGGCTGGCTCGAGTCCGACGGCCTCACCGCCCTGGACGCGAGCGAGCTCGCCCGGCTGGTCGACCGGACGTCGGAGCGGGAGCTCCGGCATCGGCTCATCGGGGGAGTGCGAGAGGTCGCGTTGCGCGAGATCTTTCGCCGGATGCCGGAGTACCTCCGACCCGCCCGGGCCGCCGG
>DASSDE010000563.1:0-8702 GCA_035697365.1 Kribbella sp.
CCGCACGCTGCTGTACGGGTGGTGGGCGTCGTGGACCGGGTTCTGGGTGATCCTGCTCGGCGGCGGCACGGTCGCGACGGTCGGGCTGATCATCTGGATCGTCCGCGTGGTCGAGATCGCGGACAGCAGCGACCCGGACAGTCCGTACGTCGACATCTACGACCTGCAGGACTACATGGTCCGCGTCGCCCTGGGCGTCGACATCGGCTTCACGGTCGCGACGGTTCTGCTGATCGTCGCCGGTGTCGCGATGGCGTGGCTGATGCTCCAGGTCGGCGACTGGCAGCAGGTGCAGTCAGCCCCTCCGCCGCCGGTTCAGGACCAGATCCGGCCGCCGGCACCCCCGCAGTACGCCCCGCGGCCGCAGCACCCCGGGCCGGGATTCCCGACCTACGGCCCCTGAAGCAGTACGACGCTCGCATCGTCGTACTGCTTCCCGCTGCCGGCTGACACGGCGTCATGCTCTCGCACGCGCTCGATCAGCTGCCGCGGACCTTTGGTCGTCAGTACGTCGATCAGCTCGGCCCAAGAGTGCCCATACCGCTCGGTGTAGCGCGATGCCCCGTCAGTGAGCAGCGCGATCGCGTCGACGGCCGCCCGGTCGGTGATGCCGCGTACCGACTCGTAGGCAGCGTTGGGCTCGGTGCTCGCCACCCAGAAGCCGCCGGGCCGGTTGCGTAGTCGCCGTACCGTCTCGAGGCTCCGGTCGGGAAGCTGGTCGATGCGGTCATCGCTGTGGACGGTGATCCGGCCGTCGGGCGACCGCACGACAATGGGCGAGTCCGCGAGGACCAGGTGCTCGACGTGGTCCGGGTGCAACCGGGCCAGTGCGACCGTGGAGGACGGGCTGTCGGGGTTGCTCACGTCGCAGGTGTCGGCGTGGGAGGAGCGGACGGCGGTGATCGCGTCCGCGAGAAGGTCCGTGAGCGGCGCCGACGAGTGCATGAGTAGCGGAGTCGCGAGCTGGGTGGCCAGTTGCATGACCAGCCACGCGACCGTGTGCCGACAGCCGGAGTCCACGTGCACCCGCGGCGCGCTGGCACCGTCCAGGACCACAGCGAAATCAGGCCCGGTCAGGACCAGGTCCTCGTTGACCGCGGGTGGTCTTCGATCCGGTGCGGCTTCACTGAGCGAGCGGATCTCCACGTCGCTATTTTGACTCAGACCAACTGTCGGCGAGGGACTGGTCCAGCGCGATCTTCGGGGACCAGCCGAGCTGGTCGCCGATCAGGGTGATGTCGGCCTGCTGCCAGGCAGCGCCAAGTGCGGACTGCTGATCGGCCTCGTCCACGATCGTCGCCGGCTGTCCACTCAACTCGAACAGCTGACCCGCGACGTCCCGCGCGAGAGTCGCCCGGCCGGTCCCGACGTTCAGCACCGGCGGCAGCGCGCCGTCCGCGAAGGCGACCGCGAGCACCGCCTCCGCCACGTCTCGGACGTCGACGAAGTCGCGCCAGACGTCGAGCGATCCGACCTCGATCAGCTGCCGCGCGCGCAGGTCGCGGATCACCCGGCCGGTGAGCGTACTGTCCGGGGCGCCCGGGCCGATCACGTCGAAGATCCGCAGTACGACGGCATCCGCGCCGGCCCGCTGCGCCCGGAGGACGAGCTCGGATCCGGCCAGCTTGGTGATGCCGTACGGGCCGAGCGGCCGCGGCGGAGTCTCTTCGGACAGGTCGGTGCCGTGCGCCGTACCGCCGTACTCGGCGGCGGAGCCGAGCTGCACGAACCGGGCGTGACCGGCCTGGTCACGGACCGACGCGAGCAGCGCCTCGACGGCGATCACGTTCGCGCGGACCAGGTCGGCCGGTTCACCGAGCGTGGCGCCGACCGCGTTGATGACCACGGTCGGCTTGTACATCCCGATCTGGGTGTCGAGCGCGTACGGGTGCATCGCGGCCAGGTCGCAGCGCCGGTACGGCTCGCTCCGGGTCCGGCTCAGCCCGCGGTACTCGATGCCCCGGTCGGCGAGCAGCGCGCAGATCCTGGCGCCGAGAAAGCCTCCCGCGCCGAACACCATCACCCGCTCAGTTCCGGTCACCCCTCCATCGTGCGTTGCGTATTTGTCAGTGGGCCTACCGTTCTCCGTCGTGAGCATCACAACTAGGTCGTGGCTCGTGATCCAGCGCCTTTGTCGGTACGACGTGGCAGTGTGGGGGGATGGGTGCGCGTGCGGGAGTACCGACCGAGTCGACGATCCGGGACTGGGACGACGCTGATCCGTCGGGGGAGACGTACCGGCGGGTGCTGTTCGTGGACTCCGACCTGACCGAGGTGGACAACCACGGCGGCGTGTTCGAGGAGTGCACGTTCCGGGGCGTCCGGTTCAACGCCTCGACGCACACCGACGCCGCCTTCGTGAACTGCACGTTCGTCCGGTGCTCGCTGTTCGACGCCACGTTCACCCGATGCAAGTTCGTCGGCAGCTTCTTCGACCAGTGCACGTACAGCCTGCTGAAGGTGTCCGGCGGCGACTGGTCGTTCAGCGGGCTACCGGGAGCGGACCTGAAGGGTGCGGAGTTCACCGGAGTGAAGTTCCGCGAGGCCGATCTCAGCGGCGTCCGGGCACCGAAGGCGGTGCTCCGGGACCTCGACCTGTCCGGTGCCCTGCTGCAGAAGTCCGATCTGAGCGGCGCCGACCTGCGCGGATCGGACCTGTCAACGCTCGATCCGCTGACCGTCACGCTGCGGGACGCCCGGATCGATGTAACCCAAGCGATGGTTGTCGCCGCCAGTCTGGGACTCGACGTCCGCCCCTGACCTGTGGATATCCCCAGGCGCGTACGCGGTCATCCACGGGCCTATCCACAGCCTGTGGATAACTATCCGGATAACTGTGTCTTCGTTCTGTGATATCTCGCCGGTCGTCCGGGAACCATCCGGGAATCGCGCCGGTGCCTGGCCCGCGGCCGCGACCGTACGACGAACATCGCGGCATGCTCCACGACCGCCGGCGGGTCGACCACCAGCGGGCGCGCCGCCAAGCCCCGGGTCAGCACGCTCTGCGTCAGCAGCTGGAGCCCCGCGGCGAGCCCGACCCCGCAGAGCGTCCCGATCGAGTTCGCGATCAGGTCGTGCAGCTGGCACGAGCGACCGAGCGGCGGCACCAGTGCCTGCACCGCCTCGACCGCGGCCGACAGACCGATCCCGGCAGCGATGCCGTCGCCCGGACGGCCGCTGGCCAGCGTGAGCATGCCCGCAGCCGGCACGAACAGCAGCACGTTGAGCAGCCCCTGGAGCGAGGTCAGCCCACCGGTGGTCGTCAGGTGAGTGCCGCACAGACCAACCTGCCCGAGATCGTGCGGCGTCGGGCTCAGGGTCGCCGCGATCACCAGCGCGAACGCCGCCGGCAGGCAGAACGCCGCCAGCCGGGGTATCAGATCGCCGGAGCGACGGAGTGCGGACAGGGCGACCGGCAGAGTCATGCCGGTCAGTACGAACCAGGTGTCCAGCAGATGTGGAATCCCACGATAAGTCTCGAGCACGTGCCGGACCCTCCCTGGTCGACCTGACTCGAACTCTTCTCGACTGCGTGTTCCTGAATCGACGATCAGCTGCCCACTCCCCGTGCCGGAAGGCTTGTCCGGACATCTGCATGCAGCCGTAAACCGTCCGTGACAGTTCGTGACACTCCGTGTGCAAATTGACACGTAAGGAAGGTGCTCCAGGCAACGATCCTGTGCGTTGCCCACCCGCGCAGCCGGTTGGGTACCAGGAGATCGCACCGAGCCGGAAGGAGCAGTCGTGGCTGATCCGCAGCTTCGAGCGATGACCTGGAACATCTGGTGGCGATTCGGACCGCGTTGGCAGGAGCGGCAGGCCGGGATCCTGGCGACGCTCGAGAGGTTCACCCCCGATGTGGTCGCGCTGCAGGAGGTCTGGGGTACCGATCGCACCACGCAGGCCGATCAGCTCGCGGACGCGCTCGGGTTCCAGGCGGTGTTCGCGGCACCGTCGTACCCGCGGACACCTGATCCGGTGCTGACCCCGGATCAAGACGGCGTACAACTCGGCGTCGCCCTGCTCAGCCGGTGGCCGATCCTCGAAGCGGAAAAGATCCCGATGCCGGCCCGCCATCGGTCGTGGGATCCGGTTGCCCTGAGCGCCCGAGTGGCTCATCCCGCTGGTCCACTACCGGTGACGGTGGCTTGTCTGGAGCACGCGACGACCTTCAGCGACGACCGGCTGGCCCAGGCTGCACTGCTGGCCGACCGGGGCACTGATCCCGCCACCGACGGTCCCTGCCCGTCGTTGGTGATGGGCGACCTGAACGCCGCGGCCGACAGCGCCGTGCTGCGTCCGCTCCGAGATGTGTTGATCGACGCGTGGGTCGCGGGCGGCGGCGCGCCGGACGCGGTCACCCTGCCGTCCACTCATCCCTCCGCCCCACTGGAAGCCGGTCCGGAGCTGGTCGATCAGCGGATCGACCACATCTTCTATCGGCCCGGCCACGAAGATCAGCTCGTCAACGTCGAGTCGGCCGTGATCGCGGGGGACGCCGTGAACGGCACGTTCCCTTCCGACCACCGAGCAGTCGTCTGCGACTTCCGCTGGCGGAACCGGACTCCATGAGGCGTACGCCGGGATCAACCGATCGGTGGAGTTGAACGTGGCCGGGCGGGCGATGTGGCGGACCGGGCTTTCACGGGAGAGTCGTGCTACCGAGATCGACTCGAAAGGACATGCACCGTGACTACCCCAGTGAACGTCGGACACCCGCGGAGCGTCTCCGCGTTGCGGAGCGTGCAGCTGCTGGTGATCGGGTACGTCGCGATCAGCGTGCTCACCCTGGTCGCGATCATCGCCCTGCGCAACCACGCCTCCGTCGTCAACGCCGCCGTCTGGACCCGCGGGACGATCGTGGTGGCCAGCTCGGCGCTGACCTTCCTGTTCGCGCGCAGCGCCGCCCGGGGATCCCGGCGCGGGTACCTGCGACTCCGGATCGTGTCGGCGGTGATGCTGGTCGCGATCGTGGTGATCATTGCGCTGCCGGGCACCTTCCCGCTGTGGATGAAGAGTGAGCAGGCCGTCTGCGGACTCCTCCTGCTCGCCGTGACACTGCTCGTGAACGGCAAGCACCTCCGCTCGGTGTTCACTAAGTAGCGTGAGCGAGCAGGCCTGGCCGATGCGATTGACCGTGGTGCCGTACGTCCTCCTCGCGGGCCTCACCGCCGTCACCGCCCTGATCAAGCGCGACCAGCCTGGGTCGCTCGTCATCGACCTGGGACTGTGCGCGCTGATCGGGCTCTGGACGCTCGGGATGTTCACGCTGCGCCCGGCCCGCCGGACCGATCACCGGGCGATGGGCGTCTTCATCGCGGTGTTCGTCGTACTGCTGGCCGTGCTGGTGGTGCGGGATCCGTGGTTCGGGTTCCTCACCCCGGCCGGGTACTTCTACACGTTCGTCCTGTTGCCGTGGCCCGTCGAGCTGGTCGGTGTCGGCGCTGTTGCGGTCATCGCCGGTTACGCGCAGTCGTACGCGATCCCGAGGACGGATCTCGTCGGGCTGCTCGCGACCGCGGCGGTGATCGGCGTGAACGTGGTCGGGATGTGTCTCACCGGCTGGCTCGGTCGGCGCGGCGAGGTGCTGAGCCGGCAGCGCAAGGACGCGGTCGACGCGCTCACCGAGACCAACCACCGGCTGCAGGCGTCGCTCGCGGAAAACGCGGTCTTGCACGAACAGTTGCTGGCCCAGGCTCGCGGGGCCGGCGTGATCGACGAGCGCCAGCGGATGGCTCGCGAGATTCACGACACGCTCGCGCAGGGGTTGACCGGGATCGTCACTCAACTCCAGGCCGCCGAGACCGCCGACGACTGGCGCCGGCACGTGACGAGCGCGGTCGGCCTGGCCCGCGAGAGTCTGACCGAGGCCCGACGTTCGGTCCACGCGCTGCGTCCACAACCACTGCAGTCGGCCACGCTGAGCGAGGCGATCGGGGATGTCGTACGGCGGTGGTCGGCGCTGCACGGGATCGACGGGCAACTGACCACGACCGGTACGCCGCGGGTGCTGACGCCCGAGACGGAATCGACCCTGCTCCGCGCGACTCAGGAGGCGTTGGCGAACGTGGCGAAGTATGCGCGGGCGAACCGAGTCGGGGTGACCCTCTCGTACATGGACAGGAAGGTCGCGCTGGACGTGCGGGACGACGGCGCCGGGTTCGATCCGGAGCAGACCCGGCCGTCGGAGTCCGGCGGCTTCGGCCTGGTCGCGATGCGGCAGCGGGTCGAGGCGCTGAACGGGACGCTGGAGATCGAATCTGAGCCCGGCTTCGGGACCGCGATCTCGGCCACCGTCCCACTGACCGGCGCAGCGTCGGTGGTGGGCGGATGATCCGGCTGTTGATCGCGGACGATCACCCGATCGTTCGGGACGGATTGAGCGGGATGTTCGCGGCCGAACCGGAGTTCCAGGTGGTCGGCGAGGCGGGCGACGGCGGCGCGGCGATCCGGCTGGCGGAGGCCCTGCAGCCGGACGTGATCCTGATGGACCTGCAGATGCCGGGCATGAACGGCCTCGCCGCGATCAGCGAGCTGGCCGAGCGCGGCGTCCGGTCACGCGTGCTGGTGCTGACGACGTACGACACCGACGGCTATGTCGTCCCCGCGATCGAGGCCGGCGCCACCGGATATCTGCTCAAGGACTCGCCGCGCGACGAGCTCCTGCGCGCGGTCCGTGCCGCCGCCGACGGACGATCGGTGCTCGCGCCATCGGTGGCAGCCACTTTGATGAATCACGTCCGCACGCCACCAGCCCCGGAACTGCTCAGCCCGCGCGAGCTCGAGGTCCTGCAGTTGGTTGCTGGTGGCAACACGAACCGCGAGGCCGCGCGGCACCTGTTCATCAGCGAGGCGACGGTCAAGACGCACCTGCTGAACATCTACGCCAAGCTCGAGGTCTCGGACCGCGCCGCGGCCGTCGCCGAGGCGTACAACCGCGGGCTGCTCAGGCCGGGCTAGATGACGAGTTCGTGGATCCACTCGGCCGGCGTCTGCGTGTGTAGGCGCCAATAGTGGGTGGCGAGGTCGTCCGGGTCCCACGAGCTGCCAGGCGCGACGCCGCCGCTGATGGTGACGCTCGCGGCGTGGACGCCGGCGTCGCCGTACTGCTGGTGGAGCAGCGTGACGAGCGCGCGGACGCCCGCCTTGCCCAGGGACAGACTCGTGTAGTCGGGCTTCGGTACGGGCATGCCGCCGGTGATCAGGAACGATCCGCTGCCACGCTCCGCCATCGCGGGCGCGATGTGCGCGGCGGCGGTGATTGCGCCGACCACGTTCACGGCCCAGGCGTCGACGTGCTGCTTCGCGGTGAGATCACCGATCCGGTCGGCCTGGATGAACGCGGCGTTGTAGACGACCACGTCCGGTACGCCGTACGCGTGGACCACCTGGTCGAGTGCCGCCCGGAGCGCCGACTCGTCGGTCACGTCGGCAGTTACCGCCAGGACGTCGGCACTCCCGAGCGCCTCGGCCGCGGTCTTCACCGTCGCCTCCGAGCGCGCGATCAGTCCGGCACTCATCCCCTCGCCGACGAACCGCCGCGCCACGGCGACCCCGACTCCCGGCCCAACCCCGATCACCACGACTCCAGCCATGCGGGTGAGGATAAACCTTGCCCTCAGGGTCAAGGTCAACTCAGCGCCGCGGCAGCACCGTCCCGGCGCGTTTCACGGTCGTGGTGAGTGGCACAGTCTCGATGCGGGTGATGCCCGGGAGCGCGCCGATCCGCTCGGCGAGGTAGTCGTACAGCGCGTCGGTGGTCGAGCAGACGACGAACGCGAACAGGTTGGTCGGGCCGGTCACTGCGGCGGCGTACGCGATCTCCGGATGCTCGGTGAGCGCGTCGGCGACCGTGCTCAGTTGCGCCGGCGCGACGGTCATCCACAGGACGGCCTCGGTCCCGTACCCGAACAACATCGGGTCGGCCTCGACATCGAGGAACACCGCCCCGGACCGCAGCAGTTCGCCGAGTCGGCGCCGGACGCGAGTGCTCGACTTGCTCGGCGGTGAGCCGTGGTGTGGGGCGCAACTGCTCGACCTGCTCGGCGGTGAGCGCCGTCGTACGGCCGGGCCAACCGCTTGTGCCCGCGACCGCGCGGAGCATGCACTGCGCAGTGACGCCGGTGATGCCCGGACCCCGCGGGAGCTTCTGCAGCAGGGGCGCGCGCGGGCCATCGGTGTGCGTGATGCAGGTGACCTCGAGCCCGCCGGATGTCAGGCACACCCACGACGTGTCGTCGCGACGCGCCATCGTCGTGGCCACGGCGGCCGCGCTGTCGGGCGCGCACTGGATCCGGATCAGCCAGTCGACCCACCCGAGGCGGACACTCGACGGTACGGCGACCACGCGCGCCGCGCCGGTCTCGCGGAGCCGGCGGTACCGGCGGGCGATGGTCCGGTCGGAGGTGCCGAGAACGGTGGCGATCCGGCTGAACGACGCTCGGCCATCCACCTGCAAGGCATGCACGAGCTGCGCATCGAGTTGATCGAAATCCACCATCACTCGGCCCATCATGTCGGAATCCGCAGGATCCGGCGATCTTCCTGACGCTGGTGGTCGGCGCTGCGATCGTCGTGGGGTGCAGACGGCGTGGGTCGTCTTGTCCGTCACCGTGACCCGGGCCGGCCGGGCACCCATGTGCAGGAGCTTTCATGACTGTTTATCTGAACGGCAACGTCATCACCGTCGACGGCGCCTTCTC
>DASSDE010000564.1:0-5385 GCA_035697365.1 Kribbella sp.
AAGCGCACCCGGACGTTGTCCCGTCCGGCAGCCTGCGGGATCGGTACGACGGTCTGCCGGCGCCGCACGTCGTCGGTCTGGTGCAGCACGGTCTCCCACGTCGTACCGCCGTCCAGGCTGAGGTCGACGTCCGCGATCTCCTTGATCGTGATGAAGTCCTGCCGGAAGGTGATCACCGGAGCCTTGCGCGCCCGCAGGTCGAGCGGCGGCGACACCAGTGCCGCGTCCAGCTCGACCCCACCGCCCGGCGCCTGGCCGACGGCGAACCCGCCGGTGCCGCCGGTCTGGTTCTTCACCCGGTACGGATCGTCGAACCGCCAGCCGCCCGCGGTCCAGCCGGCCGGCGCGCCACTGTCGAAGTCGGCCCGGACGCCGGCGAAGTCGTAGCCGGGGGCGACACAAGTCGTTGGATCGACCCTCAATGACATGTCCTGCCGAACGTTCCGTCCGTGCAGTACGACCTTCGCGGCACCGGCAGTGTAGCCGGGGTAGACCGCCTCGACCTTGGCGGTGTACGTCGCGTTCGACGGCAACCGGAAGCTGTACTCGCCGGTCTCCGGATCGGTGTAGAAGATCCCGCCCGGTACGTCGTCGACGGTGATCTTCGCGTACAGGGGCCAGCCCTGTCCGGAGCCGTCCCGCACCGTGCCCGACACCGTGACGCGGGGCATCGGCTTCAGGCGCAGTACGACCGCGCTCGTCTTGCCTGCCGTGACGGTGGCCTGGGCGGACTGCTCGTAGTAGCCGAACCAGGACGCGTCGACGCTGTACGTTCCGACCGGCAGTGGGACGGCGTACTTGCCGTCGTCTCCCGCGGTGCGCTCACGGCTCACCGGGCCGGTGATCTTCAGTGCGGCCGTCGGGACCGGTTTGCCCGTACTGGAGTCGACGACGCTGACCGCCAACGTCCCCGTCTCGCCGACCGGCGCGGAGTCCACCAGCGCCAATGCATTCAGGCGGCCTTCGCCGTACACGTTGTTGTCGGCATCCGTCCCACCGCACGCGTCGTCCGGTGTGTCCACACTGCTGCCGTCGAGCAGCTTGCGGGTCGCGGCGACGTCACCGACCAGGCCGGGCGCAGCGGACCACAGGAGCGCGACCGTTCCCGCCACGTGCGGCGCCGCCATCGAGGTACCGCTCGCGTAGCCGTAGCTGTTGCCCGGAAGGGAGGAACGAACGTCGACACCCGGCGCGGACAGGTTGGGCTTGGTCTCGCCGTTCTGGCCGCTGCCACGGCTCGAGAAGTCCGCGATCGTGTTGTTCTCGTCGTACGCGCCGGTCGAGTAGTTCGACGACAGGCTGCCGGGAGAGCCGCTGGTCCGGCAGCCCGAGCCGAGGTTGCCGTTCGACCAGACGGCGAAGATCCCGGACGCGGCCCAGGCCTGGGTGATGTCCTCCATGAACGGATCGTTCGACGGTGACTCGCTGCCCCAGGAATTGTTGATGACCTGTGGACGGCGCCCGGCGTCCGGGTTCTGCCCGGCCAGGTCGCGGGGCTGCAGCATCCACTGCCCGGACGCGATCAGGGACTCGTCGCTCGGGCAGCAGCCGTTGGCCGCGATCCAGTTCGCGCCCGGCGCCACGCCGATGCCGTCGGCACCGATCATCGTGCCCATCGTGTGCGTCCCGTGCCCGTTCTGGTCACACGGCACCGGCCCGCACGTCCCCGCCGCGTCGAACCAGTTGTAGTTGTGGTCGAACGTCCCGTCGGGCTTGCTGCCGCGGTACTGCCCGACCAGCGCCGGATGGTCGTACTGCACGCCCGTGTCGATGCTCGCGACCGTGATGCCGGCGCCGCGATCGCCGTACTGGCTCCAGACCTGGTCGGCCTTGATGTTCGCGATTCCCCACTCGACCGCGGCCGCCGTCCGCGCCGCGGCTGCCTTGGGCTCGAGTTCGGGCGGGTCGTACGACGTTGTCGCGTACAGCCCCTCGACCGCTGTCGAGGTCGCGAGCTGTTGTGCCAGCGCCAGGTCACCCTTCTCGACGCGGATCGCATTGGTCGCCCAGAACGCCTTGTAGGGAACGCCTGCGGCGTCGAGCTCGGCGCGGGTGTCGCGTTGTGCGGCATCAGCCGTCGCCTGGAGGACGTCGGCGACCGCGGTACCGCGCGCCGACCAGTCGTCGATCGCGGCGGCCTCGGACAGGTCGGGTCGCGCGCCGAAGCGTACCCAGAAAGCAATTGGCGCCACCGAGCGCTGGGTCAGCTGGGCCCGGAGGTCCGGCTTGATCTTCGAGTCCGCCGCCGGTTTCACGGCCGGGACTGCTGTTGGTACGGCG
Source organism: Kribbella sp. (assembly GCA_035697365.1). Taxonomy (GTDB): domain Bacteria; phylum Actinomycetota; class Actinomycetes; order Propionibacteriales; family Kribbellaceae; genus Kribbella. The sequence goes on from DASSDE010000564.1 coordinate 2,281, forward strand.
GTCGCGGGGCTGCTGATCAGCGTCGCCGTCAGCCCCACGACCAGGGTGACGACGGCCACGACGTACGGGCGGATTCTCATCTGCTGCGCTCCCCACCTGGTTCGGGCATCACAGCCGGTGACTTTATGGCGCACGATCGTCAGAAAACGGGGCAAAGTGTCGGCACTTTGTGGGCAGATGTCGTCCAGCCGCTGGAGGACTTGTTGACTGAGCTCCATGGGGACCGACACCGAGACCATGCTCGAGGACCTGGGCCTGTCGAAGACCGAGGCGAAGGTGTACCTCTGCCTGCTCGACGAGGCAGCGCTGCCGGCGGCGACGATCGCCGACCGGACCGGGACGTCGCGCAGCAGCGTCTATCTGATCCTGCGTTCCCTGGTCGACAAAGGCCTGATCGACGCGGGTGCCGGCTACAGCAGCCGCTACCACGCGGCGCCGCCCGGGCGGGCTCTTGGCGCCCTGCTGGAACGCGAGCGGCTCGAGCTCGAGAACCGCAGGCAGCAGGTCGACCTGATGCTGCCCGGCCTGACCGCACAGTTCGAGCAGAACGCACGGGCGGACGGGGAGCTGGTCGAGATCCTCCGGACGCCGAGCCTGGTCGGCGAACGGTTCGACCGGCTGCAGTCGGAGGCGCGGACCTCGATCGACATCGTCGTCCGCGGTCCGCTGCAGGTCGGCGGCCCGAACGACGCCGAGGTCGCCGCACTGCGCCGCGGGGTCCGCGCCCGGGCGATCTACGACGACGCGATCCTGGCCGATCCGGTGGTCGCCAGGAACCTTGCCGGCTGGACGTCGGAAGGCGAACAGGCCCGCGTGTACCCGGGCGCGCTGCCGATGAAGTTCGCCCTCTTCGACGCGCACACGGTGGTGATGCCGCTGGTCGCGCCGGGCGTCACCGGCGTGGTGGCGATCATCGTCCGCAACCATGAACTCGCGGCAGCCCTCGAGTTCCTCTTCGACACGTTATGGACGGCATCAACTCCTCTGAAGCAGGTCTAGATGGACTCCCCCGCCACTCCGCCGGTGGTCGTCTGCGTCGCCGGTACTCCGGAAGAACGCAGCCGGCTCGCCGCGCAGTTCGACGGCAACGGCGTACTGGTGATCGCTTCGGATCCCGCTGTCGCCGCTGCGTTCCTGAGCCAGTTGCACGCTCCGCCCGGCCGGCGTCCACTCGGCGACACCGACGTCATCAGGGTCGGTGACCTGCGCCTCGACCATCACGAGGCCACCTGGCGCGGGCGACTCCTTCCGTTGACGCCGTACGAGCTCAAGGTACTGGCGTGCCTGGCCGAGCGGCCGGGCCGGATCTGGACCTATCAGCAACTGCACGACCGCGCGTGGGACGGCTCGTACTTCACCGGTCCGGCGGCCGTGCAGTCGGTGATCAAACGGCTCCGCGCGAAGCTGCGGCAGGCGCGGGTACCCGTGCATGTCGACGCGGCGCGCGGCCTCGGTTTCCGGCTGACCGAGGGCAGCGACCTCCGGCTGATCGGCGGTCAGGTCAGGGCAGGTCAGTAGCCGTTCCCGTACCCGCCGCCGTCGCTGCTGCTGCTTTGTGGCGATGACGGTGCCGAAGAGGCCGTGGTGGTGGCCGCATGCCAGGTGAAACTCGTGCCGGAGAAGGCGTCGGAGAAGTTGTTACCCTTCGCCTGGCCGGAGCTGGTGTCGAGTTTGAACGTGTAGAGCGGCTTGCCCTGGAAGGTCAGCTGCTCGGCGCCGGTGTCGGAACGTTTCATCGTCGCGAGTCCGGTCACCGCCTTCGCATCGTCAGCGGTTCCGGTCGCGGGCATCCAGAAGCTCAGGCAGCTGGCCGTGCACTTGAGCATGCCACCGGCCTCTTGGTCGGCGAAGTACAGCGTCTTGCCGTCCTTGTCGACCAGCGCCTTGCCGACACCGCTCACGTCCTGCACCGACACCGCACCCGCGGGCGCCGCACCGGCCCCGGGCTGCGACGTGTCGTTGCTCCCACCACACGCGGCAAGCGTCCCCAGCGCGGCGACCGTTGCACCTAGCAACAAGATTGTGGATTTCATCGGGATCTCCTCTCGTTGGCAGATACGGAGGATTTCGCCGATCGGTTCAGTGGAATTGGCTGTGGGGGACGCCACACCCACGACGGCGTCCCCCACGACGTACCGCTACCAGCTGTTGTTGGAGATGCCGGTGCCCAGGATGACCTGGTCGTAGGTGTTGCCGTCGTTGTCGTCCGTGTACGCCACGGCGACCTCGGCGTACGGCGACACCGCGACCGTCAGCTGCTCCTGCCGGCCTGTGGTGACGGAGCTCAGCTTCTGCGACGAGAGGCGGCCGGTGTCGGTGCCGTCGGTGCCGAAGCCACGGACCCAAACGTCCGGGTCGGTGCCCTGGGTGGTCCAGCCGACGACTGTCTGGGCCTGGTCGTCGACGCCGATCGACGGGGCCGTACCGCCGGCCGCGACCTCGGTGTCGGCGTAGCGTGCCGTACCGGTCGAGGTGAACGAGCGTGTCCAGACCCCGGCCGTTCCGGTGTGGTCGGACTCCCACGCGACCGCGAAGTCGCCGTTGAAGTTGGCCGCTACCGCAGCGTGCTGCTGCTGCCCGTCCGCCGTGGCGTTCGCTGAACGCCGCGACAACGTGGCCGCACCGCTCGTACGGCTCAGCCGGACCAGGCCGATCTGGTAGAACCCATTGCCGTCAGCGTCGTCGTCCCACACCACTACCGCGTCACCTGATGCCGACACCGCCACGTCCGGGTTGTGGTGCTGGCCGGTCGTCGCGGACGCATTGACCTCCCAGGCGCGCGTACTGGGACCTGTGAAGCCAGCCGCCTTCACCGTGGCCTGCTTACCGGTCTGGATGTCCTCCCACGCCACGGTGAATGCCACCGCGGCACCAGCAGGAGCACCGTCCGGGTCTACGGCGACACGTGGGTTGATCTGCTGACCAGTGGCACTGCTGTTGGCGTTGCCGGATGCAGTGACGGTACCGGCCGTGTTCACCACGCGGTACGGGATGTTGTAGTACCCGTTGCCGTCCGGGTCGTCCTGCCAGACGACGACTGCATTGCCCTTGTCGTCCAGGCCGACGTCCGGGTGCAGGTGGCGCCAGTTGGTCACACCGCTGCTG
>DASSDE010000565.1:0-5358 GCA_035697365.1 Kribbella sp.
CATCGGCGCCGCCGTCCGCCGCTCCCACCCGATGAACGCGGCCAGCAGCGCAACACCCGCGATCAGCGTGCCCAGCACCCCGCCGGACGTCCAGCCGTCGTCAGCACCGTGCACGACCGCCCAGACGATGGACAGCACGCCGCCGGTCGCCAGCACCAGGCCGAGCAGGTCGAGCCGCTTCGCCGCGCCCTTGGACTCGGTCAGGACGCGCGCGGCCAGCAGTACGGCGATGACGCCGACCGGGACGTTCAGCCAGAAGATCCACTGCCAGTTCAGGCCGTCCACGACCGCTCCGCCGACGACCGGGCCGACTGCGACGCCGAGCCCGGAGATGCCGCCCCAGGCGCCGATCGCGGCGCTCCGCTGCTTCTCCGGTACGGCGTCTGCGAGCAGCGTCAACGACAGCGGCATCACGGCCGCAGCGCCGAGGCCCTGGATCGCCCTCGCCGCGGTCAGCATCCACGGGTCGGTGGCCAGCGCGCAGGCGGCCGACGCGAGCGTGAACAGCGTGATCCCGGCCAGGAACATCCTCCGGCGCCCGAGCCGGTCGCCGATCGCGGCCGCAGTCAGCAGCAGCGCGGCGAAGGCCAGCGTGTAGGCGTTCACGAACCACTGCAGGTCCGACAGCGACGCGTTCAGCTCGGACTTGATCACCGGCAGCGCGTTCGTCACCACCAGGTTGTCCAGCGTGACCATGAACGTCGGGATCCCCACGGCGGCGAGCACCACACCGAGCCCCCGCTGCCCCCGCTTCACCGTCACCTGTTGCTCATCGAGAGCGGTCGATGTCATCTCGTACCCCTTGTTGTAATTGACTGATAACAAGCTCGTTCACGAGAGTATGCATTGACTGATAACATGTCAATCGACGAGAGGAGAACGGATGCCACCGAAGGTTCGGCTGACCGCCAAGGAGCGCGGCGACGAGGTCCTGCGGGCCGCCGTCCGCGCGTTCGCCGCGTCCGGGTACGAGGGTACGAAGACCGACGAGATCGCCCGGCTGGCCGGCGTCTCCCAGCCGTACGTGATCCGCCTGTTCGGCACCAAGCAGCAACTGTTCCTGGCCGCGGTGCAGAGCGTCTGCGAGCAGATCGAGCAGAGCTTCCGCGACGCCGCGGCGCAGCGTCCCGAGCTGTCCAGCCTCGGCGACAACTACCACCGCCTGCTGGCCGAGCCCGACCTGCTACTGGTCCTCCTGCACGGCTTCTCCGCCAGCGGCGACCCGGCGATCGGCGACTGCGTCCGCGACCGCTTCGGCCGCATCTACACCCTGGTCCGCGACCTCACCGGCGCCTCACCCCAACAGGCCCGCGAGTTCCTCTCCGCCGGCATGCTGATGACCGTCATGTCCGCCATGCAGGTCCTCGGCCCCCAAGCCATCCCCACCCCCTGGGCCCAAGAACTCGAAAAAACCTTCGACTAGTCGAGTTTTTGGTCGGCGGTCAGCCAGATGGTGGTGGCTGTCAGGGCTGCGGCGAGGGCTGTTACGGCGAGGGAGCCGGCGACGTTTGCGTGTTGGATGAGGGCCGCTGAGGCGGCGATTGCGGGGGCCAGGAGGATGGCGATCGTGGCGGGGAGCCACCAGCGGCGGAGGGCGGCTCGGTGGACGCGGGCGTACGACGGGAGCTGGCCGGCGAACGCGCCGGCGAGGTGGACGGCGACGAGCGCGATCGCGGTGAGGATCAGGCTCCAGCTGATCGTGCCCGGCGCGCGCATCAGCCAGCCGAGGCCGACCACGAGCAGGAACAGCATCCCGGCCAGCGAATCCGGAATGACCACAGTCACCAGCAGCAGCGGTACGGCGAGGTACAGCACGAGATCCAGCTGATCCCAGGACTGCAACGTCGGCACCACGATCGCGACCGCACCGGCGACCGCGATCACCGACCGCGAGAGCAGTACGGCCGCGCTGGTCACCCGCAGTTGCGCGAGCCAGGTGGTGATCTTCTCGTCGGCGCTCATGAGCGGATCCTCGGCGCCGCGGACAGCCGTGCCGCGTCCCGCAGTACCTCGTCCAGCGTCCCGGATCCCTGCCAGGGAACGGTCGGTACGCCGAGGTCGCTGAGCCGGTCGAGATCGCGACGGCGCTCCAGGATCCGCAGCCGCCACGCGAGCGGCCACGACCGTACGTCGTGCGCGTCGATGTCCATGATCGACGCGACGTCCGGCGGCAGCGTGTCGATCGCGATCACCGTGCAGCCGGAGTGCACGAGCGTCACGATGTACCCGAGCATCGTCTGGCGCAGCAGCGGACTGAGCACCAGCACCAGGCTGTCGGAACGGACCCGGTTCCGCCGCGCCAACTGCTCCTCGTCCTGCTGCCGGCCGCGCCGATCCGCGTGCACGAGGGTGTCCAGGATCCGGCGCAGATGCCCGCGCCCGCTCCCCGACCGCACGCCGCGGAACAGGCTGCCGGTGTCGATCAGCCGCACCCGGTCGCCGTTGCGCAGGTAGTGCTCGGCGATCGCCGCGGCCGCGCGCACCGCGGTGTCGAGACTCGACGACCGCCCGTCGATCCCCTCGCTGATCCCGATCTCACCGCCGGTGTCGACCATGATCACCACCTCGGTGTCCCGGTCCGACCACGTCGACGTGACGTGCAGTTCCTGCGTACGCGCAGAGACCGCCCAGTTGATCCGCCGCAACCGGTCACCGGTCCGGAACGGCCGCACGCCGGACAGCTCGGTGCCTTCGCCCGGGCGCCGCGACCGGTGCAGCCCGACCAGCCCGGCAGGCCGCGGTACGGCGTCCACTGCCTCGAACCCTTCGCGCAAGGGCAGGGTCGTCACCGCCTGCGCGCCGGCGGACGTCACCTGGACGCGGTACGCCCCGACCGCGGACGTGGCCGTTACCGTTGGCTTCTCCAACGACCGTAGTCCCCAGCGCTTGGACCGTACTCCGACCTCGAGCAGCACGTCACCGTGCGAGACCGGCTCCGCGATCGCCGCCTGCGGAGGGTCGTACTGGAACCACGGCGTCCGCGGCAGCGCCGCCACGATCAGGTCGAGGTCCGGGTCCACGGTCTCCGACTCGGAGGGCGCGACGCGCAGCCGGTACGTCGTACCCTGCCCCTCGAACAACACGTCCGCGTCCAGCTCGGTGCGTACCTCGGGGCGCTCCCGCGGCCGGAAGTACCGGCCCCAGGCGGCCAGGAACGCGAGCGGCAAGCCGAACACGGCCGCATCCGGGCGACGCAGCAGTACGGCAACACCGAGCAGCACCGCGGCGACACACACCGCCCGGATCTGCGCGTGGGTTGGGCGCCAGTTCATGCGACCGCGACAGTGGGCGGTGCGGGGACCGACCCGAGCACGGTTCGCACCACGGTCGCGCCGGTCACCTCGTGCAGCCAGAGCTCCGGCCGGACGGTGATCCGGTGCGCGAGGGCGGCCACGGCGACCGCCTTCACGTCCTCCGGTACGACGTAGTCGCGGCCCTTGACCACCGCGTACGCACGCGCAGTCAGCAGCAGCGCCAGCGATCCACGCGGCGACGCACCGACCAGGACCTGCGAGTCGCGCCGGGTCGCGGTCGCGAGATCCACGCAGTACTGCCCGACCGTGTCATCGACCGTCACCGTCTCGACGGCCCGCTGCGCGGCCCCCAGACCGGCGGCGTCGGTGACCGCCTCGACCGACTGGTCCTCGCGACGACGGCTCATCCGGCGGCGCAGCACCTCCCACTCCTCCGCGGGGCTCGGGTAGCCGAAACCGATCCGCAGCATGAAGCGGTCGAGCTGGGCCTCGGGCAGCGGGTACGTACCTTCGTACTCGACCGGGTTCGCGGTCGCGAGCACGTGGAACGGGCTGGGCAGCGGGAACGTCTGGCCCTCGACGGTGACCTGGTGTTCCTGCATCGACTCCAGCAGCGCGGCCTGCGTCTTCGGAGGGGTCCGGTTGATCTCGTCCGCGAGCAGCAGGCCGGTGAAGATCGGGCCCGGCCGGAAGACGAACTCGGACTCCTTCTGGTCGTACACGAACGCGCCGGTGACGTCCGACGGCAGCAGGTCCGGTGTGAACTGCACCCGCCGGAACTCCAGCCCGAGCGCCTGCGCGAACGACCGCGCGGCCAGTGTCTTGGCCAGGCCCGGGTAGTCCTCGAGCAGCACGTGCCCGCCGGCCAGGATGCCTGCCAGCACCAGCTCGAGCGCCTCGGCCTTCCCGACCACGGCCTGCCCGACCCGGTCCAGCACCTGCCGGCTCAGCTCGGACACCTCACCGAGCGTCAGCTCCTCAGTCACTATCCCTCACAGGTTCTCGATGGTGTGGATCGCGTCCTCGATCTCGTCGAGCGACGCGGTACGTTTCTGGTCCCCCTTGATCAGCGCCCAGAGCCGGTCGCCGGTGATCTCGCGGGCCCGGTCCGGCTCCTGCTCGGGGTCGACGCCGTGCCGGTGCACCAGGCGGTCGGTGGCCAGCTCCAAGAGCAACGGCTGGATCCGGCGTGCGAACGTCTGCGAGCCTTCGCCCGCTCGCCGTTCCCGGCTGGACTCCTGCAGCCAGGTGGCGAGGAACTGCGTCCGGGTATCGCCGTTCCGGCTGCGCAGGGAGGCCAGGCCGTCGTCCTGCCGGCCCGGCCAGCTGGTCTCGATCACCTGCGGCAGCATCAGCCGGATCGCGAGCGTCACAATCCCGATCGCGAGCGCCGCCACCACGAACCACAGCGGCCGCGGCGCCATCCCGGCGGCCGCGAAGATCGCCACCAGCGCCAGACTCGCCAGCACCGCCAGCCCGAGGTGCTGCACGAGCATCTTGTTCGGCATCCGCCGACGCTTGATCTCCGGCGGCGGGCCCTTCTCCTCCAGCGCCGACCAGCGATACGACGTCATGCTTCCACCACCTCTTCAGGGTGGGCAGCGGCGAGCTCGTCGCGGAGGCGGAGGAGTGCGGCGCGGGCCTCGGCGCGGGCCGGCTCGGTCGAACCGCGCGTGGAGTAGCGCGCCTCGCGGTACAGCTCTCCGAGCCGGATCAGCTCCGGTTCGGAGATCCCGCCGATCCCGAGCACCCGGACGGTGAACTCGGCCGGCGTCTCGGACGGATCCCGCGGTACGCCCGCGGATGCGGCCGCCTCCTCCAGCGCGACCCAGCACGCGATCACCGCGTCGGACGCCGTACCGGTGTCGATCTGCGCGAGGCCGGTGTCGACCGCCTCGGCCAGCCGCTCGGCCTTCACGCGCTCCCAACTGGTGTCGTTGGGCTCCACCTTCGGCAGGCGGATCCGGCGAACCATCCGGATCACGAAGAACAGCACGACCCCGGCCACCACCGCGATGATCAGCCACACGACCGCCTGCCACAGCGACAGCACCCAGGCGGGCGTCTTGTGCTGCGGCAGCATGTGCGGCGTCGGCTGCGACTG
>DASSDE010000566.1:0-2000 GCA_035697365.1 Kribbella sp.
GCCGGCGCCGTGCCGTGCGAAGGTCGACTCGCGCCGGATCGAGCGGATCCTGCGCAACCTGATCGGCAACGCCATCGAGCACAGCGAGGGCCTGCCGATCAAGATCAGTACGGCCTGCGACGACGACGCTGCCGCCGTGGCCGTCCGCGACCACGGCGTCGGGTTCCGGACCGAGGAGGCGGAGATGGTGTTCAGCCGGTTCTGGCGGGCCGACCCGGCCCGGGCCCGGACCACCGGTGGCACCGGGCTCGGCCTGTCGATCGCGCTCGAGGACGCCCGGCTGCACGGCGGCCGGCTGGACGCGTGGGGCTCGCCGGGCGAGGGCGCGTACTTCCGGCTGACGCTGCCGCGCCGGCCGGACGTGGCGCTCACCGGATCCCCGCTGCCGCCGCGACCCGCGGACGCGTCCCGGGTGATCACGGAGCTCGTCGACGTCGGCGCGCCGTACCAGAAGCTGAACGGCACCCTGACCCGTGGCCTGGGCGGCGGTGACGAGCGATGAGGCGCCGGCTGATCGGTGCCCTGCTGGCTGTGGCGATGCTCGGCGGCTGCGCGGCCGTACCGACCAAGGGCACGATCCGCAGTGGCGAGCGGGCCGGGCAGGCGCCCGACCTCGGCGGTGTCGGCGTCGAGGCGAAGCCGCCCCGGGCGAACGTCGACGACCTGACCATCGTCAGCGGCTTCCTGGAGGCCATGTCGGACTCCCAGGCGTACGACGTCGCGCGTCAGTACATGACGCCGGAAGCGGCCGGCAACTGGAAGCCCGAGTCGCAGACCGTGGTGTACGACCAGGGCGCCGGCCCTGAGTCGCTCACCCGGAAGAACGGCGGCATCCAGCTGACCGCGAAGAAGATCGCCGTCATCGACGCGCGCGGCGAGTGGATCCCGGCGCCCGCCAACGCCAAGGCCGACTTCTTCTTCAAGGTCAAGAAGGTCAACGGCCAGTACCGCGTCGACTCGGCACCACCGGGCGCCTATCTGGGCAGCAACCAGGTGGACCTCAAACTTGCTCCCCGCGACCTGTACTTCTTCAACCAGTCCCGGAACCTCCTGGTACCCGACACGGTCTACCTGCCGCAGAACCTCCCGTCCGGCCAGGCCGCGACCCAGCTGATCCAGGAGCTGCTCAAGGGCCCGACCAAGCGGTTCGGGAACGGCGCGCGTTCTGTAGCCCCGCCAGGCACCGAGGTCCAGGTGTCGGTCCCGGTCGACCTCGGTGTGGCCACGGTGGCGCTCAACGACGCCGCGGGCTCGCTGCGAGACACGGACCGGCAGCTGCTGGCGGCACAGATCGTCTGGACTCTCAACCAGCTCAACCTGCGCGCCAAGATCACCGTGAGCGGTGCACCACTGCTCCCGGACAACCCTGACGTGCTGCCGTTCGCCAACTTCAGTCCGTACGACCCGCAGGTGTCGGGCAACGCCATGACCAAGCTGTACGGGCTGCTCAAGCAGGTACCGCAGCGGATCGTCGGTCTGGACGGATCGTCGGAGATCGCGGCCCAGCCGGTCAACGACGGTCCACTGGCCGGGTACAAGGCGCAGGCGTTCGCGGTCACCGTGCAGGGGGACGCCGGGGCGATCGTGACCGCCGACGGGAAGCAGGTCGTGTACGGGCTGCTGGACCCGGGCGGCAAGGACGGCAAGAAGGCGATCATCCCCGTCGAGGGGACGACGCTGCCGCCGAGCTTCGACTACGAGGACAACCTGTGGATCCTCGACAAGTCGGAGGGCGACCACCCGCGGCTGCGGGTCCGTAGCGACGACGGGACGCTCAGCACGGTCCAGACCGACTTCAAGGGCGACACCCCGATCGCCCTGCGGATGGCGCCGGACGGGGTCCGCGCGCTGCTCGTGATGCAGTCCGCGGGCAGCACCCAGACGTACGTCGAGACCGCGACGGTCCAGACCGTGAACGGCGGCAAGGACCTCGCGCTCGGGACGTTCCGGCCGCTGCGGCTGGCCCTGACCAACATCACCGACGCGGGCTGGAGCAAGCA
>DASSDE010000567.1:0-6606 GCA_035697365.1 Kribbella sp.
CGGGAGCTTTCCGTCGAGCAGGTAGTCGGTGATCCGGTCGCGTGCACAGGCCGAGTTGAAGTACGCCGTGTGCCCGTACGTGTCGGCCGTCAGCAGCCGACTGTTGTCGATCTGCCGTGCCAGGCTGCGTGCGTTCACGACTGGTGTCGACGGGTCGTGCAGCGTCGAGGTGATCAGAATCGGCGCCGTGCCGTGGACCGGTGTCGCCTGCCAGGGGTTGCTCGGCGGGATCGGCCAGCCGGCACACGCAGCCGTGATCGCCCAGCCCTCAACCGCCGCGCCGACGCGCGGCGCGACCGCCTTCGCCAGCGCCATTCGGGCCCGCGCGTCGGCGTACCCGTGCAGCTCGCCCGGCAGGTCCATGCAGGACACGGCGGCGTACGCCGTCTCGAGATCGCCGACGTAGCTGATGTTCGCGAAGTCTGAGCCGTCACCCTTCGCCGCCTTCGCGAGCGCGGATGCGAGGATCGGCCAGTTGTCCGACACCATCGAGGTCAGCGGCAGCAAGGCGGGCAGCGCCATCCGTAGTACGTCGCCGTTCACCGGGCCGTTCGGTCCGGTCAGTGGGGTCTTGTCGGCCTTCCGTACGGTGGCGTCCCACACCTTGCCGACGTCCTGCCCGTGCAGCACGCACGTCGTGGTCCGGTCGCACCATGCGGCGAACCGGTCGAAGCCCTCCTCCATGACCTTCGCCTCGTCCAGCATGAACTTGCGCGACCCCTGCTTGTGGTCGACGATGCCGTCGAGCACCATCCGGCCGACGCGCTGCGGGAACTGCTGCGCGTACAGGGTGCCGAGGTACGACCCGTACGAGAGCCCGATGTAGTTCAGCTTCCGCTCGCCGAGCGCCGCGCGGATCGCGTCCATGTCGTGCGCGACGGTCCTGGTGTCGAGGTTCCGCATCAGGTCGCCGTGCTGCTTCAGGCACTGCTCACCGGTCGCGCGGCTCGACGCCACCAGCGCGTCGTACTGCGCCTTGGACTTCGGGAAGACCGGTACGCCCGGACGCAGCACCGGGCCGCAGTTGAGCTGACTGCTGCTTCCGGTACCCCGTGGATCGAAGCTGACCAGGTCGTACCGGTCGCGGAACTGCGGGAGCACCGCGTCCGCCAGCCCCGCGGCGAAGATCGATCCGCCGGCGCCGCCCGGCCCGCCAGGGTTGAAGAACAACGCGCCGAGCTTGTGCTGCTGGTCCTTCGCCGGGACCTTCGCGACGAAGACCGTCGTCGTCGGACCGGACGGCTTCGACCAGTCCAACGGTACGGTCAGCGTCGCGCACTGCTCGACCGCTCCGGGCTTGCAGGCCTTCCAGTCCAGGGATCCCGTGGCGGCTGCCGTACCCATCGGGACGGCGGCCGCCAGCACGGCCCCTGCTATCGATGCCGCTGTCAACGATTTCCACATGCCCGCCAACGTAGGCGGTTCGGGCGTTGACCCACATCCGTCGCTCGGCGGTTTGCGGATCAGACCGTGGGCGGATGCGTCAGTGCGTCAGTGCGCCGGTGCGAAGTCGTGGAAGCCGATCAGTTTCTGGATCTTGCCGTCGGCGTCCAGTACGACGATGTCGGTACCGCCGGCGACCGGCTCCTGCCCGTCGGCCTGCAGGTGCCAGGTCCAGCGCAGGTAGCCGTGGTGCTCGTCGATGTCCCCGGTCCGGACGAACGACAGTCCTGGGAACATCTGCTGCGCGGCACCCACCAGCTTGTTGAGCTCGTCGTGACCGTTCGCCTCGAAGCTCGGGTCCTGGAAGGTGGCGTCCGCGGTCCAGCTGCCCGCGATCAGCTCGGCCCGCCGGTCGGCGTCGGCCGCGTTCCACATCGCGAAGTACTGGTCGGCGAGAGCGGTGGCGTTCATGGTGTTCTCCTCGGTTCGTTGGTGTTGACCAGAACCTTGCCGCCGAGGCCGGCGTACCGTCGATGACGTCACAGGTAATGGCGCTGTCTATCTCACCCGCTACGGTCGGAGCATGGCAGCGACGATCGAGGAGACGTTCCAGCGCCCGGTGGGTGAGCTTCTGCGCGGCTGGCGAGAGCGCCGGCGGCTCAGTCAGCTCGAGCTGGCGAACCGGGTCGAGGTGTCCACGCGGCACGTGAGTTTCGTGGAGACCGGGCGCTCGAAGCCCAGTCGCGAGATGGTGTTGCGGCTGGCCGAGCATCTCGACGTACCGCTGCGGGATCGCAACCAACTGCTGCTCGCCGGCGGTTTCGCGCCGATCTACAGCGAGTCGTCGCTGCACTCGCCGGCGATGCTCGCGGTCCGTACGACGCTGCGCCGGCTGCTGAAGGCCCACGAACCGTACCCGGCCTTCGTCGTCGACCGCTGGTGGAACATCGTCGAGGCGAACGCCGGGATCGGCATCTTCACCGAGGGTGTCGACGAACAGTTGCTCCAGGCACCGATCAACGCGCTCCGGCTGACCCTGCACCCGGACGGGCTGGCGCACCGGATCGGCAACCTCGCGGACGTCCGCGCCACCGCCCTCGCGAGCCTGCAACGCCAGGTCGCGAGCACGGCCGATCCGGAGCTGCAGGACCTGTACGACGAGCTCCGCGCGTACGCCGTCGACGACCGGCCGAGCCAACCAGGTCAGGCCGAGGTGGTCGTACCGTTCGAACTCGTCCACGACGGGCACCGGCTGTCGATGCTGACGATGATCGCGACGTTCGGTACGCCACTCGACGTCACCGTGTCAGAGCTGATGATCGAGTCGTTCTATCCGGCCGACGACGCGACCGCCGCGTACCTGAGGAGTCTGTGATGACCGAGCCGCACGACGTGAGCGACCCGATCGAGCTGCTGCTGCGCTACCTCGACGACTATCGCGGCATCATCGAGAAAAAGCTGACCGGCCTGAGCGACGCCGAGCTGCGGACCAGCCGATTGCCGTCGGGATGGACGCCGCTGGAGCTACTGAAGCATCTCGTCTTCATGGAGCGGCGCTGGCTGCGCTGGGGCTTCACTGCCGAACAAGTCGAGCACCCGTGGGGCGACTCGGCGGACAACCCGGACGGGCCTTGGACGCTGGCGCCGGACGACACGCTCGAAGGTCTGCTGGCGCAGCTGCACGCGGGTGGTGAGTTCACCAACCAGGTCGTTCCGGGGGTGGATCCGGCGACCCGCGGTGCGGTCGGCGGACGGTTCGTGTCGGACGATCGCCCGACGCTGAACTGGATCCTCTTCCACGTACTGCAGGAGTACGCACGGCACGCGGGCCACCTGGACGTGGCCCGCGAGCTCGCGGACGGCGCCACCGGCGAGTAGGTGGAGCTACTCGCCGGTGGCTGGGATCCCTACCGGTTTGAGGAGGGGTGACCGGTCGGGAACGTGGTCGGCACGCTCGGCGTCGGGAAGCTGGGCTTTCCGGTCGGGAACGTGGGCTTGGCCGGCAGCGTGGGCTTCGTCGACGGGAGCTGCGGGGTCGACTGCTTGCCGGGGTCGACCGTAACCTCGACCTTGCCCGAGACCGTGACGGTCGGCAGTGCCGGCGTCGGCACCGAGGGCTTGTCGGTCGGCTTGCCCGGGATCGCGGGCAGCGTCGGCTGGCTCGGGTTCGGTGCGGTCGGCTTCTCGGTGGGTACGCCGTGCACGCAGTCCGGCAGCGCGGGGATTGTCGGCTTCGCAGACGGCAGGCTCGGCTTCGCGGTCGGCAGCGACGGCTTGCTCGGGAGCGTGGGCTTGCTGTTCGGAAGGGTCGGCTTGCTCGGCAGCGTCGGCTTGGTCGACGGCACGCCCGGCTTGCCCGGCAGCGACGGCTTGCTTGGCAGCGTCGGCCTGGTGGTCGGCACAGTCGGCTTGCTTGGCAGCGAAGGCTTCGCCGTCGGCAGGGTCGGCTTGCCAGGCAGTGAAGGCTTCGTGGTCGGGAGGTTCGGCCTGCCCGGCAGCGACGGCTTCGTGGTCGGAAGGTTCGGCTTCCCGGGGAGCGTCGGCTTGGTCGTCGGGAGCGTCGGCTTGGCCGGCAGCGACGGCGGGGTGTTCGGGTCGACGGTCTTGTTGACCGACACCGTCACCTTCGGCAGCTGCGGCTTCTCCGGCAGACACGTCGGGTCGACCGACGGCACCTTGGGGGTCTCGGTCGGTACCACCGCCGGCACCGGCGGCTTCCCACCACCGGCGATCAGGTTCTTCACCGGAGCCGGTCCGCCGACCGCAGCGGACACCGTCGCAACCGTTCCGGCCAACGCGGTGACACCGGCCGCGGCCAGTCCCCGGCGCAGCCAGTTCAGCCGCTTGCCGCGGCGCATCAGATCGCCGGCGTCCGGCTGCCAGGGCTCCATTTCGTACGTGAGAGCGTCTCGTACCCGCTGCTCGTCACTCATCAGTTTCCTCCAACTCCGCTGTCGATCAGGTCGGGTGCCAGCCGCAGCTTGGCCAGCGCGCGGGAGGCCGTGCTCTTCACGGTCCCGGGCGCCATGCCGAGCAGTTCGGCGGTCTCGGCCTCGGAGAGATCCTGCGAGTAGCGCAGCGCGACCACGGCTCTCTCCCGGACGGTCAGACCGTGGAGAGCCGAGAGCACGGCCTCCCTGGTCTGAACCGCCCCGGCGAAGTCCGCCACCGCTCGCTGGTCCCAATCGTTGTGCACCGGATCACTGGGTACTTCGTTGTTCCAGCGCCGGCGGGCCTGGCTGAGGAATCGGTTGACGAGCACGCGCCGGACGTACCGCATCGGGTCGCCCTCCAGCCGGTGCCACTTCGGATAGGACCGCATCAACGCCTGCTGCACCAGATCCTCGGCGTTGTGCCGATCGCCGCACAGCATCTCCGCGAAGCGGAGCAAAACGGTCGACTGCGCCTGAACGAAGCGCTCGAAGTCGGCGTCCGCGGTCCGGGTCATCGATTCTCCTCAGCCTCTGTCACACCGGTCCAAACCCGGTGACCGACCGATCGGGTTCTGTTTCGTCACCAACTCCTCGGATGAAATTTATTGACGGACTAGTCAGCGGTAATGTTCATGAGTCACATTGGGTACACACACCTTCACCGCCCCGGAGGTTCCGCCCATGCGTATCACTCGTGCCCGCGCGCTCGCCGCCTGTCTGGCCGCGACCGCAGCGTTCTTTACCGCGACCTTGCCCACCGCAACGTTGCCCAGCACCGCCGCCGTACCGGACCCGGTCGCAGTCGCCGCGCAGCCGGTCGCCGGATCCAGCAACGTCGCGGTAGACGGCAGCCGGATCATCCTCGGCGACGCACCGGCTGCGGTCGGTTCGGCCGAGGTCAAGCAGCGCTCCGGTCTCGCGGAGCTCACCCCGGTCCGGTTCGCCGCGGTCACGTCCGCCGTCGTGGTCGGGTACACCACCGGCACGCCGGACGGATCGTCGGCAGAGGTCGACGTACGGTCCTGGACAAACGGCAACTGGTCCGAATGGACAGCAGCCGAGGCCGGTACGCCGGCCGCATTGCCGGCCGCGAGCGACCAGGTCCAGGTGCGGATCATTGTGTTCGCACCACCGACCGGTGCGCGTCCGTGGGTCGGCGACGTGACCGTACAGCCCACCGACGAAGCGGCCGCGCCGCGGATGGCGATCCAGGCCGCCCCGCTCAAGTCGCACGTGTTCGCGACCCGCGAAGGTCTCGTCGGCGGTACGACCGCCAACGGCCACGTGATTGTCAGCCGCGACCACTTCGTCGCCCTACCGTCGCGGCGCGGGCTGTCAGGCAGTGGCTCCGGCACGTACTCCGTGAAGGTCTGCACCGCATCGCGCTGTGCGTTCGAGCCGGTCTGGGACGTCGGACCGTGGAACACCAAGGACGACTACTGGAACCCGAGCGCGACCCGCGAGATGTGGAAGGACCTGCCGCAGGGCAAGCCCGAGGCGCAAGCGGCGTACCAGGACGGCTACAACGGCAAGAAGGACCAGTTCGGCCGGACCGTCGCGAACCCGGCGGGGATCGACCTCGCGGACGGCGTCTTCTGGGACGCGCTGAAGCTCGCGGACAACTCGTGGGTCGACGTCACGTACTTGTGGACCGGCGACGGCGGCCGTGGCACCGTCTCCATCTCGTCCGGCTACCTGAACGTCCGCAACGCCCCGAACTCGGCCGGCGCCGTCGTCGGGATGGCCGGCAAGTCCGCACAGGTCACCGTCGAATGCCAGACCCCGGGCGAGAGCGTCACCGGCTCCCAAGGCACCAGCAACCTCTGGCTCCGGGTCAACGCCGGCATGTACGTCGCGAAGGCCTGGGTCAACGCGGGCACGTTCTCCCCCTGCTGAACCCCACCAACCACGCCGGCTGTACCGCCACGCAGGCAGAACCCGCTCGGCAACCGATTTCCGGCGCCGATTCAGGGGGTTCTGCCTGCCTGGCGGACCATACGAAGGCGCTACTTGCCGGCTGGGAACGCCGTCGGCACCTGGGCCGGGGTCGATTGCGAGCCCGGCGCCCGGGTCGGCACCGCCGACGGCGAGACCGTCGGCGTACGCCGCGAAGGAACGGTCGGCGTCCCCGCACAATCCGAACCCGGAACAGCCCGCGACGACCGCGCCCCCGGAGTCGCAGTCGGCGGCTCACTAGGAACGGGCGTCGCGGCGCGGCTTCGGGTCGGCGCAACGGTCGGCGGCTCACTCGGTACCGGCGTCGCGGCGCCGCGGCGGCCGGTGGACGGCT
>DASSDE010000568.1:0-2475 GCA_035697365.1 Kribbella sp.
CGGGCCCGCTGGCTGCGCTCGCCGTCGGTCACCGCGGAGCGGAACACCATCGAGTCGCGGAACGTCACGCAGCCCGGGTTCTCCATCGCGCCGGCGTTGAACTCCGGTACGAACGCCTGGTGGTACTCACCGAACGGGTACCGGTAGCCGAACATCCGGTGGTACTCGTCGAAGGACTGCTTGGTCACCTCGAAGATGTCCGCGGCCTCGCGGTCGAGCGCGTCCTTCAGCGACTGCCGGGAGACGACGCTCAGGTTGATCCCGTCGTGGGAGTCGGTGAGCTGGTGGTACGGGCCGGCGACGACGGTCACGAAGTACGTCGAGAGCGGCTTGGTCTCGGCCAGCTCCCAGCGGCCGGGGGAGACCTGCGTCGCGGCGCCGTTGCCGAGCACCAGCCAGTCCTGCGGCGCGGTCACCTTGAACCGGTACGGCGCCTTCAGGTCCGGCTGGTCGAAGCACGCGAAGATCCGCGGGCCGGCGTCCAGGAACGACATCGCGTACGTGTAGACGAGACCGTCGGCGGCGTCGACCGCGCGGTGCAGGCCCTCACCGTCGTGTGAGTAGGCCATGGTGGCGACGACGACCAGTTCGTTGTCGTCCTGCAGTCCGGTGAGCTCGAGCCGGCCGTCGTTGAGACCGGCGACGTCGACAGCCGCACCGTTGAGGGTGACCGAGATCAGCGCGTCGGGTTTCACGTCCACCCAACTCGACGGTTCCGAGGCGGTGAACCTGATCGTGGTGGTGGACTCGAACGTCCGCTCACCTTGGGTGAGGTCGAGATCGACGTCGTACGACTGGACGGAAAGCGCGGCGGCCCGAGTGCGGGCGCCGTCGACGGTGAGACTCGGCATGAGGGCCACTGTATGCCGAGATTAGGCTGGGCACATGACCGATATGGAGTACCGCCAGTTGGGTGACTCGGGGCTGACCGTGAGCGTTGTCGGGCTGGGGTGCAACAACTTCGGACGGCGGCTGGATGCCGGCCGCACGGAGGTGGTGGTGAACGCCGCGCTGGACGCGGGGATCACGCTGTTCGACACCGCCGACATCTACCGCGGCGAGCACGGGTTCAGCGAGGAACTGCTCGGCAAGGCGCTCGGGTCGCGTCGCGACGAGGTCGTGATCGCGACCAAGTTCGGCGGTGACATGGGCGGGGTGAACGGTCCGGACTGGGGCGTGCGCGGCTCCCGGCGGTACATCCGCAAGGCGGTCGAGTCGAGCCTGCAGCGGCTCGGCACGGACTGGATCGATCTCTACCAGCTGCACTTCCCGGATCCGGTCACGCCGATCCAGGAAACCCTGGCGGCCCTGTCCGAGTTGGTTGCCGAGGGCAAGGTGCGGTACATCGGCAGCTCGCAGTTCGCCGGCTGGCAGGTGATGGACGCGGACTGGACCGCGCGGTCGAACGGGCTCGAGCACTTCATCAGCGCGCAGAACCACTACTCGCTGCTCGAGCGGGACGTCGAGGACGAGCTGGTGCCGGCCTGCGAGCATCTCGGGATCGGCATCCTGCCGTTCTTCCCGCTCGCGTCCGGTCTGCTGTCCGGCAAGTACAAGCGCGGTGCGTCGGCACCCGACGGCAGCCGGCTCGCGACGCAGCCGGACCGGCTGGCGCGGGCGGACTTCGACAAGATCGAGGCGCTGGAGACGTTCGCGGCCGAGCGTGACCTGACGATGATCGACGTCGCGATCGGCGGCCTCGCCGCGCAGCCCGCGGTCGCCTCGGTGATCGCCGGCGCCACGAAGCCCGAGCAGATCACCCAGAACGTCGCCGCCGGCACCTGGAACCCGACCCTCGCCGACCTCGCCACCTTGGACGAACTCACGTGATGGTCATCGTCCTGCCGCCGTCTGAGGGGAAGACTGGGCGGGCGCGGGGGCGTGCTGTGGACTTCGGGACGTTGTCGTTCCCGGAGTTGAACCCGGTGCGTGAGCAGGTGCTCGAGACGTTGGCGAAGGTGTCCGCCTCCGCGGACGCTCACGACGTACTGGAGGTCGGTGCCTCGCTGCAGCACGAGGTCGAGCGGAACACCCGCTGGCGGACCGAGCCGTCCGTCCCGGTCTCCGAGCTGTACTCCGGCGTGCTCTACGACGCCCTCGGGTACGCCACCCTGTCCGCGGGCACGAAGCGCCGCGCCGCGAACCGGCTGCTCGTCATCTCGGCCGCGTGGGGCGCACTCCGGCCCGCCGACCGCGTCCCGCCGTACCGGCTCTCGATGGGGACGACTCTGCCCGGCCACGGACCGCTGGCGTCGGTCTGGCGCGATCCGCTGACCGCGGCGCTCAAAGACGTCGACGGTGTGATCGTCGACTGCCGCTCCTCGACGTACGTCGCTGCGTGGCGCCCGAGCGGTGCGCAGGCGGACAAGTGGGTGTCGGTGAACGTGGTCCGCGAGCGCAACGGCGTACGGACCGTCGTCTCGCACAACGCCAAGCACACCCGCGGCCTGGTCGCCCGGCACTTGCTTGAATCGG
>DASSDE010000569.1:0-9875 GCA_035697365.1 Kribbella sp.
CCCTGGTCCAGGACGAGCCGCTGGAACACGTGCTTGCCGTTGATCAGGATGGCCTTGCCGTTGATGCTCACCGAGCGCAGGCCGGCGTACGAGTCGGCGCCGTCCACGACGTTGCCCTCGGCATCGATCAGCTCGAGGCGGACGTCGTACAGGTGCGGATCCGTGGTGTCCCACAGACGTACGCGCTCGGCCGGCACCTGCAGCGTGAGCCGCGGGGCCAGGTCGAGGTCGGCGCGCACCTCGGCGGCCGCGACCTCGCCGTCGGCGTCCTTGAGGACCGCGCGCACCTTCCAGCCCGGCTTGTTCGCCGAGACCGGCACCTCGAGGTGGAAGCTCGAGCCGGCGACGTCCGGGGTGATCCGCGGGCGCTTCAGGTACACCGTGGGGACCGCTTCGAGCCAGACGGTCTGCCAGATGCCGGTGGTCCGGGTGTAGAGGCAGGAGTGGTTCGCGTACAGCTGGCTCTGCTTGCCGCGGGCCTGCGGGCCGCGGTGCGTGTCGCGGGCGCGGACGACGATCGTGGCCTGCTCACCGGGCTTGGCGACATGCCGCAGGTTCACGCTGAACGGGGTGAACCCGCCGCGGTGCCGGACGACCTCCTCGCCGTTCACCCAGACGGTCGCGTCGTGGTCCACGGCCTGGAAGTGCAGGACCGCGTCCTTGCCGTTCCAGTCGGTGGGGATCGTGACCGTGGTGCGGTACCAGACCGCCTCCATGAAGTCGACGTCCTCGATCCCGGACAACTCGGTCTCCGGCGCGAACGGGACGACGATCCGCTGTTCGAGCTCGCGCTCGCGGACACCGCGCTCCAGTCCGGAGTCCGACCGGTCGATCTCGAACTGCCATTCGCCGTTCAGGTTCAGCCACTCGGGCCGGACGAACTGCGGACGCGGGTACTCCGCACGAGGCTGCGTCATGAACTCTCCCGTGATGCTCATCAGGGTCGGGGACACGAGCACTTTACAACGTTGGAATACCCCGGGCAACGGCCGATTCGCGCGGTCCTGAAGGTATCTCAGTGATGAACCGCTGATATGTTAACTTCGCTGTGAAGAAACCGGAGAATGGCGATAGGAGCGCGAGATGAAGATGCCGGCGAGGAAGTTCGGGGTACTGGCCACGGTGGCCATGACGGTGGTGGCGGGGCTGTTCGCGGTCGCACCCGAGGCGTCGGCCGTGTCGTACAAGCACGAGTTGCACAGCGATGACGGGGATCCCGGTGCGGTGATCCGGTTCGCGCCGGACGGCGACTACGTCGAGGTCTGCGACATCGAGGCGGACGGCTGGGGAGCACAGGTCATCGTCGACCAGGCCGGACCCGGCATCAGTTACACGATGCGGGCGAACGGGAACGGCAACTGCTCGGTCACCAGCGCTGCCACCGCCGGCCACGATCTGAAGGAGACGCATTACGCGCAGTTCTGTGTCTCGCTGGGGAAGAACGGCCGGTACGGCTACTACACGGACTGCGAGTACTGGTGCGCCGGCGGCACGTGCTGACGGCCCCGGATCAAGGGTGTACCCGCCGAAGAACTTGGTGGTCGCTCATTTCCTGAAGAGGGCGGCGTTGAGGAAGCCGGCCGCGAAAGTACCTTCGCGATCCTCCCGGACGCCGCGGAGTTCGGCGGGGGTGAGGGTGCTGAAGATCGTGCGGAGGTCGTCGAGGGAGAAGCTCATTCCGCCGTACGTGTCGCCGGTGGTGACGATGTCGAGGTCGCTCGGCGTCTCCATCCGCTCGGCGGCGAACGTCACGATGCCGAAGCGGCCGCCGGGCCGGACGAGCGGCAGGATCCGCTGCAGGTAGGTGATCCGGCGGTGCGGCGCGATGTGGTGGAAGCAACCCGAGTCGTAGACGACGTCGTACGCACGGTCCGGCAGCGGATCCCGTAGTACGTCGATGGTGGTCAACGTGACCGTACCGGGCATGCTCGGCCGGACCTGGTCGAGCAGATCCTTGGCGAGGTCGATGCCGTCGACGGTCGCACCCTGCTCGGCGAACCAGCGGGTGTTCCGCCCGCCACCACAACCGACATCGAGCACCCGAGCGCCGGCGAGCTCCCCGAGCAGACCTCGCTCATGCCAGTCCACCAACGGCTCATCCGGCAACTGCGTCGCCAGGGGATGCCCCGGCGTACTCAACAACCCCGTCCAGAACTCTGCCGCAGAGCCCCGAGCCCGGTCCCCGCGACCACTGCCTCCCACCACGTCGTCAAGCACATCCAGCAGCTGGTCAACCGTAAAAATCCGAGCTTCCGTCACCACCGAATTCTACCCGAAAACCTTTGCGTAGCAATGGATTCCGGGCTGATCGACGTACTTGCCCCAGGCCTCGGTCCGCACGTATCCGCACGACTCGTACAGCGCGATCGCGGCAGGTTGCAAGTCACCGGTCGACAGCCGCAACACCGGATGCCCACCCGCCCGGGCCACCTCCTCGAGCCGCGCCAGCATCGCCCGGGCGAAGCCGCGCCCACGAGCCGCCGGCTCGACGTACATCCGCTTGACCTCAGCATCACCAGGGTGATCGCTGCCCGGCTCGAACACCTGGACGGCGCCGCACGCGACCGCGCGGTGAGCCTCGTCCAGTACGACGAAGTGCCGCGCACCGTCCTTCACCCGAGACCGGCCCTCGGCGCCGTAGCGGGCAACAAGCTCTGCGAAGGCGGCGTCGAGAAGGCGCATCAGTTCGGCGTCGTGCGCCGGTCGTTCCTCCACGATGTGCTTCACCATCGCATCGTAAAAGCAGGTGAGGGTGGGGGGCAGGGAATTTAGGATGCTCTCGATGCAGCGTTTCTGAAGGTGTAGGTACGTCCCGGCGGGCTCCGGTGGGGGTCGGCCGGCTTTGGCGTGCCTGCGCCGCGCTTCGACTGTTCTGTCGATCGCGAGCCTTCAGGAGTCTTCTTGCTCACCGACCATCTGGTCCTGCGTACCGTCGACGGTGCCGCGGACCTGCTTGTTGAAGAACTGCGTGCGTTGCCGTCCATCCGTTCCATCCGTCAGACCTCCGCCGAGACCGTTGAGTGTGTGCTCGACGGATCGCTCGACGAGCTCGCTGCCTGCACTTTGTACTCAACGGTCGAGATGACGTCGCTGCGGACCGGCGTACTCAGCACGCTCGAACAACCCGCCCGCTTCAGGGTCGGCCTGCTGTCCTGGACCAATCGCTTCGGCCGCGCGGAACGGTTGCCTTGGTCAACGAACCTGATCGTCGCCGAGGTACTGGTGCGACTGGCCAAGCTCCGCCCCGGCGACCGGGTCCTGGATCCGTTCTGCGGTACGGGCACGATTCTCCGAGCCGTACGCCGCCGTGAGCCGACGGCCCGTGCCATCGGCATCGACCACGACCCGCACGCCCTCTCGCTCAACCCACCGCCCTGCCCGTTGATCCGATCCTCGGCGGCCGCACTCCCACTTCGTCCCGCCACGATCGATCGGGTCATAGCCAACCTCCCGTTCGGCAAGCTGGTCGGCAGCCACCGGACCAACCGCACCCTCTATCCCGCCGTACTCCGCGAACTGGATCGTGTACTCAAGCCAACTGGCCGTGCCGTCCTACTCACCGAGGACAAGCGCCTGCTCCGCACCGCGGTGGAGCAGCAACGCGCGCTCAAACTCGTCCGTGAACGCCTGCTCCGCTACAACGGCGCAACTCCGACCGCGTACGTCCTCACCCGGACCCGACTATCCAAAACAGCCACCAGCCGATAACATCGCCGAATGGCGATGAGTCAGGAGATCGACGAGACGGCGGCGCTCGCTGTTGCCGGCTGTTTGTTCCATGGGTTCAGCGACGCCTCGCGGCTGGCGATCGTGCGGCATCTCGCGCTGGGCGAGCACCGGGTGGTCGACCTGACCGAACATCTCGGGCTCGCCCAGTCGACGGTCTCGAAGCACCTCGCCTGCCTGCGTGACTGCGGTCTGGTCGAGTCGCGCCCCGAAGGCCGCGCCTCGGTGTTCAGCCTGACGCACCCACAGGCAACACTCGACCTGCTCGCCGCGGCCGAACGTCTCCTCGACCTGACGGGCGACGCTGTTGCTCTCTGCCCCAACTACGGGTTGTGAGCCATGACTGAGCCCCTGCAGATTGGTCGCCCTTCCTCAAGTTGGGCCGAGGAGCGCAAGCGGCTGGGCCGGCGTGCGCAACTGCTGGCCGGTGCATCCGTTACCTACAACGTGATCGAGGCCGTCGTCGCAGTGTCCTCCGGACTGGTGGCAGGCTCCGTCGCGCTCGTCGGCTTCGGCCTGGACTCGGTCGTCGAGGTGTCGAGCGGACTGATCATCCTGTGGCAGTTCCGGCATCCGCTGCCCGAGTCCCGCGAACGGAAAGCCCTTCGTTTGCTGGCGTTCTCGTTCTTCGCACTCGCGGCGTACGTCGGTTTCGAGTCGATCCGCGCGCTCGTCACCGGCGCCCACTCCGAAACCTCCACGGTCGGCATCGGCCTCGCGATCGCGTCCCTGATCGTGATGCCGTTCCTCTCCTGGGCGCAACGACGGACCGGCAAAGCTCTTGGTTCGAAGGCAGTGGTCGCGGACTCCACGCAAACCCTGCTCTGTACGTACCTGTCCGCGGTACTGCTCGTCGGCCTGCTCCTGAACGCGACCCTCGGCTGGTCCTGGGCGGATCCGATCGCCGGCCTGATCATTGCGGGCGTCGCCGTCCGCGAGGGCGTCGAGGCGTGCCGCGGTGAGGGCTGCTGCTCGCCACTCGGCGGACCGTGCAAGGGTTGACGATGCACACACCGACGCCCGAAGAGATCGCGCTCGCGTTCGATCTGGGCACGCCACGCGGCGAGCTGGTTCATGTCCGGCGCGGCGACAACGACGCCTGGCGCCTCGAGACCTCGACCGGAAGCTACTTCGTGAAGGGGTACTTCCCGGCCACCGGCGGCCAGTTCAACGGCGAACACCTGACCGACCAACTGGCCGTGGCAATGGCCTTCGAGCGCCGCGCACTGGAGGCCGGTGTGGACATGCCGGAGCCGATCGCGCCGACCGATCCGTTCCTGGAGTGGACCGTCAGTATCGAGGACCGGCTGTTCCGCGTGCATCGCTGGATCGAGCACGACACCTCTGACGGCGACGTCGCGTCCTGGCTCGGCCGGACGATGCACCAGGTGCACCAACTCCAACCCCTCGGCCGTGCCGGCCTGCCGGACTGGTGGCGGCCTTCGGTCCGCTCGCCCGAGACCTGGCAGCACTGGTTCACCAAGGCCCGCAAGCAAGGCGCGGCGTGGGCGGACCTGAGCCAGGCTGCGCTTCCGCACATCCTCGCGGCTGGTGCCCGGATCACGGAGTTGTGCGCCGACGTCCCCGATCTCGTGACGACGCACGGCGACTTCAAGACCCACAACATCGTCCGATCGCCGTCCGGCCCCGTGCTGGTGGACTGGGACAGCGTCCGTACGGACAGTGCCGCGCTCGAAGCGGGGCGGGTGGCGTACATCTTCGGCGCCGGTCAGCGCGATCAGGTCCGCGAGATCCTCGACGCGTACGTCGCGGCCGGCGGCGACTTCGGATGGGCCGGGCCGGACCTGTTTCTCAGTGTGACCAGGAATCAGCTCCAGGTGCTGGCCGAGCAGATCCGGGTCGTCCTCGGCGAAGAGCCCGCCGCGCGCTGGATGGGCGACCGCGCGACCATCGAGGCTGCCATCACCGGCACCCTGCGGGACCTCCCAGGCCGGTCCGACGCGCTTCGGAAATTGCTCTAGGCAACCAATTCAGAGATCGAGCAGCCGGGCGCCGTTCTCTCGGCAGACGGCGCGGAGCCATTCCTCCCCGATCCCTAACGATTCCAGCGCCGCGAGCTGGACACCGTACTCGTACGGGATATTGGGGAAGTCCGACCCGAGCACGATCCGGTCCTGCAGGTCGGCCAGCCGCGGTACGAGCTCGCGCGGGAACGGCATCATCGCCTCGACGAACGGCGTCAGCGCCATCGTCGTGTCCAGGTGTACGTTCGGGTACGAGGTGAGCGCCAAGTGCTCGGCGTACTCCGGCATCCCGAGGTGTGCGATCACCGCGGTCAACCGCGGATGCCGCCGCAGTACCTCGCCGATCGGCCCGGGGCCAGTGTGCCGGCCCGGGATCGGGCCGGATCCGCAGTGCACGACGACCGGGACGCCAGCCTCCGCCAGCTGTCCCCACACGTCATCGAGCTCACCGGACCGCGGGTCGTAGTCGCCGACCTGGACGTGCACCTTGAAGATCGACGTGCCGAGCTCCAGCGCCTCCCGTACGTAGTCGGCGGCGCCCGGCTCCGGGAAGAACGTCCCGCTCGGCACACAGCCGGGTGTCGCCGCCGCGAAGTCGCGCGCCCACGCGTTGAGCCACGCGGCCATGTCCGGCTTGTGCGGATACACCAGCGCTGGAAACGCTCGCACTCCGAGCGCGTCCAGCGTCTTCAACCGCTCCTCGACCGGAGTCCGGTACGTGATCGGCCACGCGGTGCCGTAATGCTCGGTCGCCTGGTCGAAGTACCGCCAGACCGCGTTCATCACTTGGTCGGGCAGGAAGTGCACATGCACGTCCACGATCCCGTCGAGCCCAAGCCGCTGCCACCACGCCGGTACGTCGCTGTCTCGCACAGGGAACAGCTTATATTTGCAATAACTACGTAAGTACGTAATATGGCCATCATGGAGATGGACAATCGGCTGACGGACCTTGAGCGGCGCGTGGCGGCCCTGGAGGGCGGCGAGCGGCCGGTGCCGGCCGTCGACGGCGATCCGTTCTTCCTCCTGCGAGCGCTGAAGGAGCGGATCGAGGAGCCCGGAGCGGTCGCCTATGTGGGAGCTGTCACGCTTCCCGACGGGCAGACCGCCGAGTGGCAGTTCGGCCGGCCGGCCGGCGCGGTGCTGGAGGTGGAGTGGGCCGGCCGCGCTTCGGCACTGGCCGCCCTGGGCAACCCGGTCCGCCTCACCCTGCTCCAGGAGATCGTCCGCGGCCGGACGACCGTTGCCGCGCTCGGCGAGATCGAGGGCGTCGGCACGAGCGGTCAGATCTACCACCACCTCCGCCAGTTGGCCGCCGAGGGCTGGCTGCACAGTCCGTCCCGTGGAGTGTTCGCCGTGCCCGTGGCCCGAGTGGTGCCGTTGCTCGCGATCCTCGTCGCCCTGGAGAAGTAACGATGAAACCCGTCGCTGTTCTGCTCGCGCTCACCCTGCTCGTCGGTGGCTGGTTCATCCGTCCGCGGCACCCGTCGCTGGAGGCGGGCCGCAGCGGCGACCCGAGGCTGCAGCAGTTCATCGACGACAAGTTCGACATCCCCGGGCATCGGCTGTCGATCGCGGTCGTCACCAAGGACGAGGTCCGGTACGCCGGCCGCGGCGCCGACGAACGGGACGGGTTCGAGGTCGGCTCGATCAGCAAGGCGCTGGCCGGGCTGCTGCTCGCGGACGCCGTACGGCGTGGTGAGGTCACGCTCGACCAGCAGGTCGGCACGCTCCTGCCGCTCGGCGACTCCGACATCGCGGACGCGACGCTCGAACAGCTGGCGACCCATTCGTCCGGGTTGCCCAACACCTCGCACAAGCCGTCGGCCGCGTTGCGGTCGTACTTCGCGAACCTCCGCGCCGCCAACCCGTACCCGTTCAGCATCGACGACCTCCTCGACCAGGCCCGTGCCGCAAGCACCCGGCACCGCGGCACGTCGAAGTACTCCAACCTGGGCGGCGCACTCCTCGGGCAGGCCCTCGCCCGCAAGGCCGGGAAGCCATACGCCGAGCTGCTGCAGGAGCGCGTGCTCACGCCGTACGGGATGACCGGCGCGCACATCCCGACGCGTAAACAGGATGCCGCACCGGACGGGTACGGCTCGGGTGGTCGCAAGCAGGAGCCCTGGTTCGGGGAGGGATATGCGCCTGCCGGCGCTGTGGTCGCCGGCGCCGAGGACCTCGCACATCTCGCGCAGAAACTCCTTGCCGGGCAGGGCGCTCAAGCGCTGGCACCACGGAAGCAGTTCGACGACGAGGATCGCATCGGCTTGTTCTGGTTCACGAGCGCGCTGCCGGGGACGGATCGCACGATGACCTGGCACAACGGCGGGACCGGCGGCTACCGGTCCTTCATCGGGCTGGACCTGGAGCGGGGCCGCGCCGTGGTGATGCTGTCCGATGTCGCGGCCAATGTCGACGACATCGCGACCGAGCTGCTGGGGAGTGACGCATGAGGGAGATCCTGCCGCTCGTCCCGGCGCTCGGCTATCCATTGCTCGCGCTCTGGGAGCTGCGCAGCGGCCGGCTACGGGATCGCGCCGACCACGTCATCCTGCTCGCCATCGGTGCACTGATGCTGTTGTTCGCGCGGGCGACGGTCGACTGGACCGCCGCGCCGCCGTGGGTGTGGTTGATCGGCCTGTTGCTGTTCGCGGTCGCGAGCGTCGTCTCCGTACGGAACGCCGCCGGTCTGCCCTGGTTCAGGGAACGGCATCACAGACGACGGATCGCCTGGACGGGTCTGCAGTTGCTGGTGGTCGGCGTCCTAGCTGCCCTGCTGATCTGACAACCACAGGTTGGTCAGACCCGTGAAGTGAGCGAGGAACTTCTCCTGTTCGTGCTCCGGATAGGTCGTAGCGACGGTCTCGCGGAGCAGCTTGGCGAAGTCCGCGCCGGAGACCCAGTCGCGGACCCGGAGGTCGAAGTCGGGCAGGTGCGCGGCACACCATTCGTGGTACTTCGTGGTCTCGAAGTGCTCGTCCGCGAGCGCCAGGTACCCCTCGAGCTTCGCGTCGTAGTCCAGGTCCGGGTCGTCGGCGATCTCGAAGTACCGCTCGGTGTGCAGGTCGACCTTGCTGCGCCGGCCGGTCGCGAGCGAGAACACCGACCACTTCACCAGGGCGCTGATCGCCCACGGGAAGTAGTAGTGCAGCGAGGTCAGGGCGACGTCCGGGCAGGCGTTGGCGTAGTCGATCGGGTGCACCGAATCGCCCTGGACGAGCATCTCGCAGGAGTTGAACTCCCAGCCGAAGAACGCGTTCACGATCCGGCTGATCGCCACCGCCTGGTGGCCGGCCGACGGCGACAGGAAGTCGTGCGAGACCGCGTACCGGTTGTGCATCGGCTCGTCCGGGCGGAAGTCCATCACCATCGTCTCGGCGCCGATCGAGAGCGCCCGCGCGAACTTCTCGTACTCGATGGTGGCCTGCAGGTGCATCAGCATCTCGCCGGACTGGTCGTACGCCTGGTGCAAGTCGACCTTGTTGTTGATCCGCGACACCCCGCGCCAGCCGCCGCCGTCGAACGGTTTCATGTACAGCGGGTACCCGAGGTCCTCGGCGATCGCGTCCAGGTCGAACGGCTTGTTGTACTTCGCCGACGTGTACGCCCAGCGCACGTTGTCGACCGGGTTCTTGTAGGGCACCAGCACCGTCTTCGGGATCTTCAGGCCGAGCCGGAGCATCGCGCAGTACGCCGAGTGCTTCTCCATCGACTGGAACGTGAACGGGGAGTTCAGCAGGTACGTCCCGTTCATCAGGGCGGCCTTCTTCAGCCACTCGCGCGGGTGGTAGTACCAGTACGCGAGCCGGTCGATGACGAGCCCGACCCGGACCGGATCGTTGAGGTCGAACGGCTCGATGGTCAGCCGCCGGGACCCGAACTCGTGCTCGCGCCCGTCCAGCGTGACCGGCCCGACCCGCTGCAGCAGCGCCTCGAACGCCTGCGGCCAGTCCTCCTCCGCACCCAGCAACAACCCGATCAGATGGCGCGATCTATCCGTCACAGTCCACTCCTCAACAGAACCGAGGCAGGTGATGGGCCAGCTGTTGCCGCCACCAAGGCCAGTCGTGTGCTACGTCGTACCCCCACAGGTCCAGCTCATGCGGGATGCCTTTCTGCTCGAGGACGGCGGCGGTCGCGCGGGCCGACGGGAGCGAACCG
>DASSDE010000570.1:0-15752 GCA_035697365.1 Kribbella sp.
GCGCCGGCCGCACTCCAGACGCCCGCGAACCCGGCTCCGATGATGACTACCTGTGCCACAGCTTGTCCTCCTGTCTCCTCGTCCGGGGACGAGTCTGCGTACGTCGAGCATGCGCAGCGCCGGCCGCCGGACACCACGAACGTCGCTCCAACGCTGCGGCCGTCAATTGGTATCCACCTACGAGACCCCTTCGTACGCCGGTACGAAGCAGCACGACCGACGTTGGACGCCGGTTCGTAGCGCGCGTCACGTCGTACCGCAGATGCTGGAAGCGTCCGATCCAGAAGTGAGGCCGTGCCATGATCACTCGTGTCACCACCGATGCGGTGACGTTCAGGGACCTCGCATTCCCTTTCCTGCAAGGGGATCCCGTCCTCAATACCACCCTGCTGTCGAGCACGGCCGACCGAATCCGGGGCATCGTCGCCGACCTGGCGATCGAGCTCGCGCCGACCCCATCCGGTCGCCGACCGGCACTGGCTGGAGCAGCGAATCGCGCGCAATCGCCTGTGGGTGTGGGTGGATCGCGGCCGGATCGTGAGTCTGGCCGGGCACCAGAGTCCGGTCGCCGGCGCCGTCCGCGTCGGCCCCGTCTACACGCCGCCGGAGTGCCGCGGCCACGGGTACGGCGGCGCTGTGACGGCCGAGGTGTCACGCCGTCTGCGGATGGCGGGCGACGAGGTCTGTCTGTTCACCGACCTCGCGAATCCGACCTCGAACAAGATCTACGCCGCCATCGGCTACCGCCCGCTCCGCGACTTCACCACCTACGCCTTCAGCTGAATCTGTGCGGATCACGCCGCTGGGTGGACGATGACCAGGGGCCCGCGGGTCAGGCCGAGGATGGTGTCGGTGGGGGAGCCTCGTAGGGTGCGGTGGAGCCAGTTGTGGCGGTCGGGGCCGAGTACGGTCAGCGCGGCGCCGGTGGACTCGGCGAGCAGGAGGCTGTCGACCGTACCGGTGTCGATGCGCCACCGGACCGGAACCTCCGGGTACGCGGTCTGCCAGATCCGGACCGTGTCCTCGATCTCCTCCACGTCCGGTGACGAGAGTGCGTGGATGACCGTCACGCCGATGCCACGTCGCCGGGCGGCGCGGAACGCGAAGCCGAGTACTGAGGCGGGCCCGCCGGTGGCGTCGACGCCGACGACCACCTGACCGGTCGCCCGGGCGGCGAATCCGGGTGGCGACAGGCAGACGACCGCGAGCGACGCCGACGTACGGCGAAGCAGCCGCCGCGCCGGGATCCGTCCCGGCGCGTGATTGAGCACGATCAGCGCGTCGACGCTGTTGCGCGCCTCGCTGATCAGTGCGGTGGCCTGCCGGCCGGCGTACACACAAGCCCTGATCCGCAGCGACGGCATGGTGCGGCGTACCTTGCGGATCGCGGTCGCCACGAAGGCCTCGGCGTCGATCCGTGCCCGGAGATCCACGATGGGGTAGCCGCCGGCGTCGACCTGCCGAACCCGCCGGAACGCATGCACGACATGCAGCTCGGAGCCCCGCGCCGCAGCCTCCGCCGCGGCCCAGTCGAGCACCAGTTTGTCGGCGTTGACCGGCACGATCACCGGCCCGCGATCTGGTCCGAGCGACGTCCGCAAGGTACCGGCCGACCGCGATCGGGTGGCGTTGGCTCGCCGGCTCCGGAAGTTCATCGCCGGTCCCTCAGTCCGCCGTCGACTCGGCGAGCGCGGCCCGTTCCGGCGGCGCCGGGAACGGGTCCGCGAAGTACTGCGTCTCGCGGATCACCACCGCGCTGCGCCGCCTGCCTGCTCGTCATACCGGTCAGCTTCCCCCGGCGACGCAGGCGATCGCGCCCGTGTCACCCCCTGGTGTGCCACCCCTGGGCCCCAGTGTTCTAGCCGCTCGCGACCCCGGCATCCGAGCAGCCGCGTCGGTGCTGCACCCGCGGCGCCGCTTGACCAGCTGGCAACAGCTTGCGCAGACAGGGCTGTAACGGTGTGTCGCGAGCTGGAAGAGATGGTGGATGTTCAGCGTTCTGTACGTCGAAAGTCGACAAGTGATGGGACGGTCTGGATGCATCTGCGCCTGCAGGGGCCCGCGGACTTCAGCGGCGCGCTTGCGCGGTCCCGGATCGGATCGCATGTCGCCGTGGCCGGTGGGTTGGTGAAGGTCGGAGTGGGTGAGGCCGACGCGGTCGGTGCCGAGATCATCCAGTTCTTCGCCGGCAATCCGCGCAGCTGGACGCCGGCGGCGGTCGATGCGGCGAGTGATGACGCCTTCCGCGCGGCCTGTGCCGAGCGCGAGCTTCCGGTCGTGGTGCATGCGCCGCATCTGATCAATCTGTGTTCGCCGTCGGAGCTCGTCGTGGAGCGTTCGACGGCGATGCTCGGCTTGACGATGCGAAGGGCAGCGGCGCTCGGTGCCGGGGCTGTTGTGGTTCATGCCGGTGCGTTGGTGTCGGAGTCTCGACGTACGGCGGTGCTTGGTGGGCTGCGTGAGGTCGTGCTGCCGATCGTTGATCGGTCGGCCGAGGTGCAGTTGTTGATCGAGCCTACGGCCGGTGCGGGCGCGGCGGCTGCGTCAACGTTCGACAGCTCCATCGAGTACCTGGATGCGCTGGGTGACGCGCGGATCGGGCTGTGTCTGGACACGTGTCATCTGCATGCGGCCGGGGAGGACCTGACCAGCGTCGCGTCAGTTGCCCAGGGAGTGGAGCGGATCGCGGCTGCGCTGGGGCCCGGCCGGATCGGGCTGATTCATATGAACGACAGCCGTGATCCTTTGGGGTCGCGCCGCGATCGTCACGAATCCGTCGGGCGGGGCGCGATCGGCGTCGCCGGGGCGGAAACCGTTCTGTCTGTGCCTGCGCTGCGGGGCGTGCCGATCCTGGTCGAGACCCCGACTCACACCCGCGACGTCGCCCTGCTCAAGCAACTACGCGACGGCTAGACCGAAGTACGTACTTGGTTCAGGTGGGTGAGGAGGGTTTCTGGGCCGGCCGTGCGGTCCTGGATTCCTGGGCGGTGCAGGGTCGGTTCGCCGGTGGGGGCGATCCGGATGATTGTGCTGGCTCCGTGCGGCTCGTCCGGGGTTCGGAGGTGGTCGGCGTCGACGATGACAGCAGCCGTCGGGAAGTGCGCGCGTGCTTCGTCCCCGGTTGCCGCCGGCGCTTCGCCGCTACGGTTCGCACTGCTGCCGTACAACACCGGAAAACGCTGCCAGATCGGCGCCAACGGAGCCCACGACCCGTCGAAGAACACGACCCAGCCGTCCTGCACAGCCGGCGCCAGCCACTCGGGTACGACTGCGTCCGGCCGGACCGGCGCCAGAACGGAGATCCGCTCGCCGAGCGCGACGTCGACCATCGCGATCGCGTCCTGCGGCAGGTCGAGAACGCCGAACAGTTCGGCGCGCGTGGCCGGCGAATGCACCGAGATTCCGACCGCCTGCTCGGCAGGGCGTCCCTTGAAGACATTCACCGTACGGGCGTCCCGCGCAACCACCCCGTACGTCATCGGACTCGGGTTGGCCACCACGACGGCCTGCCCGTCCTGCAGTACGTCGACCGCACGCTCCAGCCGCTCCTCGAACCCGTCCATCCGGCTATCCATCTGCTCAGTATTACCAGGTCATCCGGTGCTGACCGGGTGTTGCCGTCGGTGCGTGGCGGCGTGGTTGGCGATCGCGGCGGTCGCGGTGCCGGCGGTTGCGAAGAGTGCGCCGAGCGCGATCCAGCCCGGGGTGCCGTGATCGATCGCGGTGCTCGTGACCGCCGCCGGGCCGAGCATCAGCGCGAGGGCGAACCCGGTCTGACTGAGACCTTGGTACGCACCGGCGCGCGCCGGGTCGGCGAGTTCGAACGCCATCCCCCAACTGCCGGCTTCACCCTGGGTTTCGCCTGCGGACGAGGCGATCGCGGCGAGCACCAGAACGGCCGTTGCGGCTGCGGCGCCGAGGTGACCCGCGGTCGCGAAGAGCAGGCAGGCAACGAGGAGGAGCAGCCCCGCGCGACGTGCTGCTCGTCCGGCGGTGCGCAGGTTCTGCGTACCGTGGGATGCGCGGACCTGGAACAGGGCCACGTACGCAGTGTTGACGAGCAGCAGCACCGAGACGAGCACGGTCGGTGCGTCGGTGTGGTCTGCCACCCACAGCGGGATGCCGACCGAGGTCAGTCCGAAGTGGATCGCGATCAGGGCGTTCAGGACGGTCACGGCGACGTACGTCCGATCTCGCAGCGGCGAGCGTCCGCGAGGCGCGCCAGGTGCAGCGGCCGCGTCCATCCGTGCCGCGAGGTCGGGGACCCGGCGCCGCAGACCGATGAGCGGCACCGTACCGAGGACCGTGATCACGCCGACCAGAACGACCGTGAGGCGGTAGGCCGCGGTCGTGTCGACGAGCAGTGCGAGGCCCGCGAGCAGGCTGCCGGCGCCGATCAGGACGTTCATCACCACCCGAAGGCGGGCGCGGACGGCTACCCGTTCCGGGCCGACGTACCAGCGAGCCAGCATCGTCATCTGGGCGGTGCTCTGCAGACCGCGGGAGGCCGAGACACAGGCCGCGACAACGAAGAACGTGACGACATCGCCGGCCAGCGCGT
Organism: Kribbella sp.; assembly: GCA_035697365.1. Taxonomy (GTDB): domain Bacteria; phylum Actinomycetota; class Actinomycetes; order Propionibacteriales; family Kribbellaceae; genus Kribbella. The sequence goes on from DASSDE010000570.1 coordinate 4,562, forward strand.
ACGCCAGCAAGGACAGCCCGTTCGCGGCGAGTCCCCACAGCTGCAGGCGATCCGCGCCGTACCGATCGCTCAGCCGTCCGCCGACGTACGAAGACAGCACGCCGACCCCGCCCGCGACCGTGAGCCCGAGGCCGACGGTGGTCGCGGAGAGCCCGACGCCGCGGGTGAAGTACAGAGCGCTGACAGCGAAGAACATTCCGCGCGACAGCGACATCGCTGCCACGGCAGACGCGAGCGCGCGCTCGACGGGATCGCGGAGGAGTTCAGGCACTCCGCAGTTGTCGCATCGGGAGGCACGGCAACGCCATCGATGTAGTGTTTTGCTTCATGATCGAGTACGAGCTCGGAGGGATCGACCTCGGCGAGGTGCGCTTCGCGATCTCCCCGCTGAACGAGCTCGTGCTGTCCCTGCGGGCGTTGCGCGATCCCGGCCGGTTCCCGTTGCAGCTGCCCTGGCTGCGGGTGACCGAGGTGGCGCGCGCCGGGCTCGACCTGGAGTTGCTCGACGCGTTGACGAACGACGTGCTCTGGGTGCCGGACTTCCTCACGCCGCGCCCGTACACCCCACTCGGCCGCATCGACGAGGAGCTCGCGGCGGTCGCGCGGGCGCCGGCCGACGTCGTACGGGCCGATCTGGCGGAGGTGCATCCGGCAACGCTGCCCGCGGTCCTTCGGGGCAGGCCGAGCCGGGTGCTCGATCGGATGCTGGCCGCGCTCCGCGAGTACTGGGACGTATGTTTCGAGCCGTACTGGGCGCGGATGCGGACCGTACTCGAGGCCGATGTCGTCTACCGCGGGCGGGTGACGGCGCAGGCGGGTCTGGCGGCGATGTTCGCCGGCGTCGATCCGCACGTCCACCTGGAGGGCATGGTCGTACGGGTCCAGTTGCGTACCGAGCTCAGCTACCGCGCGTCGGCCGCCGGGCGCGGGCTGACGCTGGTGCCGTCGCTGTTCAGCAGACGGGCGTCCACGCCGATCTCCCCAGACGAACCGCCACACCTGATGTACCCGGCTCGTGGTCTGGGAACGCTCTGGGAAACCGGGACCGCGCCGGCCACCCTGACCGGGCTGGTCGGCTTGATCGGCCGCGCCCGCGCACACCTTCTCGGACTGCTCGAAACACCGATGTCATCGACCGAGCTCGCCGTCCGCCTCGATGTCACCCCAACCGCGGTGAACCAACACCTCCGAGCAATGCGCGCCGCAGGCCTCCTGACCTCCGCCCGCCATGGCCGCTCAGTCCTCTACCACCGCTCAGACCTGGGCACCCACCTCATCCGAGGCGGGTAGTGAGACGCTCCGTCAGCCTTTGGGTTTTGTGCCCATCGCTGCTCGCGAGCGAGTCGAGCTGCGGGTTGCCGGGTCGTCCGACGCGTCCTGCAGGTCGAGTTTGCGCCGGTAGAAGTCGTAAGCCGCCTGTTTGCTCATGCCCAGGGCGTTGCCGACCTCACTCCAGCTGGAGCCCTCTTCGCGGGCTTGACGCATCATGTGCCAGCGCGCGCCGGTGAGCAGTGCCACCACGCGTCGGCTCGCTCGCAGTGCCTCCAGGCCGGTGACGCCCGGCAGTTCGGCCAGCGCCTTCACGAGGACCGCGACCGGGCGTCCCGCTTCGTGTGCTTCCTCGATCCCACGTTCATACGTCTCCCGCTGGTCACTGATCCGCAGTACGTCGAGCAGTTCGTCCAGGCTCCTGCGGTCTGCCGATTCCGGAGGCTGGCTCGTGTCGCCACTCATCCCGTCAAGATAGCTTGACCAGGTGACGCCGCGCCACCCATTCGTCAAGATAGCTTGACGGCGATGGCTCGTCAAGCTACCTTGACGATATGAGTATCACTGAGGCGATCGGCGGTTCGGTGGCCGAACGGTTCGCACAGCTCGCGCTCGACCTGCACTGCTCCGGCGGCACGGACGAGACCGTCGACGCGGTCGTGCAGTTCGCGCTGCAGGCCGTCGGGTGCTCGCATGCCGGCGTCGCACTGATCGTCCGCGGTGGACGGTTGCAGATTCCGGCCACCACGGACCCGGTCGTGGCCGAGGTCTACGCGTTGCAGGTCGGCGGAGCGGAAGGCCCCCTGACGGAGTCGATGCGGGAGCACTCGATCGTCCATGTGCGCGATACGACCACCGACGGTCGTTGGCCGGAATGGGCGGGCAAGGTTCGGGAGTTGGGTGTGCGCAGCGTGCTTGACATGCCACTGGCCACCGCGGCCGGCACCGTCGGCGTACTGGGCCTCTACAGCACGCAGCAGGACGCGTTCGGCTCCGACGAGGAAGCGATCGCGCACATCCTGGCCCGGCATGCCTCGGTCGCGTTGACGACGGTCCGTCGCGAGGCGCACCTCGAGGCGGCGGTCGATGCCCGCAAGCTGGTCGGGCAGGCGATGGGAATTCTGATGGAACGCTTCGACCTCGACGCGGACCGGGCCTTCGCGGTGCTGCGCCGCTACTCCCAGGACACCAACACGAAGCTGCGCGACGTCGCGATCCAGCTGATCGAGAACCGGAAACTCCCGGACCGCTCCCGGACACGCGCCTGACGCCCCGAGGGTGATCGTGTTGGTTATCGTGGCTGGCTGTGGACGAGGTGCTGGCGGAGCAGGTTGCGTACTACCAGGCGCGGGCCGGGGAGTACGACGAGTGGTGGCAGCGTCGTGGGCGGTACGCCTTGCCGGCCGACCTGGAACGGCACTGGTTCGAGGATGTCGCGGAGGCCGAGGCGGCGCTGCGCGACTTCGCCCCGACCGGGCAGGTGCTCGAGTTGGCGTGTGGCACCGGCCTGTGGACGCGGCACCTTGTCGAGTACGCCGATCAGGTCACGGCTGTCGATGCCTCGCCCGAGATGATCGAGCTCAATCGGACCCGTCTTGCGGGAGCGCCGGTCGAACATGTCGTCGCCGACCTGTTCGAGTGGAATCCACCGGCCGCGACGTACGACGCCGTGGTGTTCACGTACTGGCTGTCACACGTTCCCGACGACCGCCTGGACGCGTTCTGGGCAACGGTGCGGACGGCGCTACGCCCTGGCGGCCGTGTGTTTCTGGTGGACAGCACGCGGTACCCGCCCGGCACAGCAGAGCCCACGCCGGCTCGCGCCGAACGCCGTGAGCTCAACGACGGCCGTACGTTCACCATCTCCAAGCGGTACTGGACAGCCCCCGAACTCCAGTCCGACCTCGAAGCCCGCGGCTGGCAACCCACCACCCGAGAAACCACCAACCAGATGATCCTGATCTCCAGCGCAACCCTGTCCTAGGTGCCGGGGCGGATCAGGCCGGACTCGTAAGCGAGAACCACGGCTTGGGCTCGGCTGGTGAGGGTGAGTTTGGCGAGGATGCGGTTGATGTGGGTTTTGACGGTGGTGGCGGCGACGGTGATGCGGGTGGCGATCTGTTCGTTGGACAGGCCGCGGCCGATCAGTTCGAAGACCTCGAGTTCGCGGGGGGTGAGGTCGCGCAGTGCCGCTGGGATGCCGTTGCGGGCGGGTTCGGGGCCGCGGAGGTGCGCCTCGATCAGCCGCCGGGTCAGCTCGGGGGCGAGCAGCGCGTCACCGGCGGCGACGGTTTCGATCCCGGCGACCAGCCGCTCCGGGGGAGTGGCCTTCAGCAGGAATCCCGCGGCGCCGGCCTTGAGCGCACCGTACAGATAGCGATCGAGGTCGTACGTCGTCAGGATCAGCACCTTGCTCGGCAACCCGGCGGTGACGATCTCACGGGTTGCCGCGATGCCGTCGAGCACCGGCATCCGGATGTCCATCAGTACGACGTCGGGCCGCCGGGCCCCGGCCAGCTCGACCGCCTCCCGGCCGTTGCACGCAGCCCCGAGAACGTCCACGCCACGATGCTCGAGGATGAGCTGGAGCCCGGCGCGGACGATCTCCTGATCGTCGGCAAGCACCGCGGTGGTCACCGTTCCACGCTCGCCGTCAGCGGCAGCAGGGCGGCCACCACGAACCGGCCGTCGGCGGTGGCGCCGTGCCGCAGGGTGCCACCCAGTACGCCGACGCGCTCCGCCATCCCGACCAGTCCGAGCCCGGACCCCGGCGATCCGCCGTACCCGAGCTGGTTCTCGGTCTCGATCGCGAGCTGCCGGCCGTCTCGCCGGACGACAAGCGTCACCGATCGGTCGGACGAGTGCCGCAGCGCGTTGGTCAGTGCTTCCTGAACGATCCGGTACGCCGAGGTGTCCACGCCCGTCGGCAACCCGTCGAGCTGATCGCACCGGACCTCGACGCGTAAACCCTGCCCGCGATACCTGGTGATCAAGGCGTCCAGCTCGTGGAGCCCGGGCGCCGGGCTGAGCCCGAGCTCGTCGTTCTCGTCACGGATGAGGTGCAACAACCGGCCCGTCTCCGCGAGCGCTGTCCGTCCGGAGGCCGTGACGTCCCCGAGCGCGTGCTCGGCGCGGTCCGGGTCGGTCCGCAGCGCGTCGGCCGCGACGGTCGCCTGCAGGACCATCGCGCTGACCGCGTGCGCGACGATGTCGTGCAGTTCGCGGGCGATGCGGTCCCGCTCGTCGCGGATCGCTGCCCGGCGTACGAGCTCCTGCTGCTCGGCCAGTTGCGCGGCCTGGTCCGCGAGCTTGCGGACCAGACGCCCTAGAACGAACGGGGTCGCGGCCAGCGTGCAGACGAAGATGATGTCGCCGATGTTGTGCTGCCGGCTGTCGACGAAGTGGTAGTCGATCCAGAAGACCGCCAGGATCACGGCCAGCCCGGCGAGCCCTGCCCAGATCGATGCGCACCAGCGCGCGAGCGCGTAACAGCCGACCGAGCAGATCAGGATCGGCGTCGCGAGCTGATCGAGCTGCGGCCCGAGCCACGGCAGCTGCAGCAGCACGACGATCGCGAGGGTCGCCGTGACGATCGTGGCGCGGCGGCGCAGCATCAACAGGCACGCCGCCACCCACTCGAGCGCCGCGCCCCAGCCCCAGCGGTCCGGACGGACCGAGGCCAGCTCGACCGTTCCGACCACGGCCAGCGCGGCGGGGACGAGCACATCACCCCACCGGAACCGTTGCCACCCCACCACACTTCGAATGTACGCCGATTCCGCCGGCCCGGCCGTCGTACCCAGGGTGGAGACCGCAGTGTGCCGGGAGTTGACGACCGGGTGCTCGCCGCGCTCCTACGGTCGGGCTGAACAGCTCGATCGGGAGGGGAACGACGATGAACTACCGCACACAGCAACGAATCGGCAGGGCCGCCTGGATCATGGCGTGGGTGGGGCTCGTGGTGGGCCAGTTGCACGCTCTGGCCAGGCACAACACCGCCGACGGTCAAGGTGATCTGAAGCTGCCGCTGACCCGGCTCTGGTCGGATCCGGCCCGCCGGGCACTGCGCCCCTTGCTGGACTGGGCGAATCCGGACACCGTCTACCTGACGTACGGGAAGATCTGGCTGCCGGTGTTCCTCGCATTCACGCTCTGCGCGTTCGTCGCGTACCGGCGCCGCGGTGCGCGAGGGTTCGAACGAGTTGCCTGGCGGATCGCGCTCACCGGCTACCTGCTCGCCTGTGTGGGAGTCTTCCTGGACTACTACACGCAGTGGACCGGATATCTGCCCGATGCGCTCGGCTCGGCGTTCTTCGGCGTGACGATCGTGTCGCTGCTGCTGACGCTTGCCGGCTCGACACTTCTCGGGATCGCCCTGCTACGCAACGGATTCCGGCCCCGGGCGAGCGGCTGGCTGCTCGCGCTCACGATCCCACTCGCGGTCGGCATCCTGCAGCTGACGTCGATGGGCAGCGCGGCCCTTCCGATCATGTTCGCGTACGGCATCCTCGGCCGCCGTCTCGCCGTACGGCAATCGTCCGCACCTGAGTCAACTCAGTTGATCAGTGGGACAGGTCGGTTGGGGTTGAAGTAGTCGGCGAGGACCGGGACGTCCGGGGCGAAGAGGTGCTCGGGTAGGTCAGCTTGGGTGACCCAACGCAGTTCTGTGGCCTCGTGGTCGCGTTCGCCGCTCTGCTCGAGGGCCGTGGCGAGGAAGACGACGCCCACGAAGTGTCGCAAGGCGCCACTGGGATAACGGTGGACCTGCGTCGCAGGATCGCTGTAGACACCGAGCAGCCCGTCGATGCGGGCACCCCAGCCGGTCTCTTCACGACACTCCCGTACGGCGGCGTCGTGCCAGGTCTCACCCGGCTCGATGCCGCCACCGGGGAGCCCCCACGTGTCCTCGGTGGCCCGGCGAATGAGCAACACCCGCCCATCACCGTCCCGGAGCACAACCCCAGCAACCGCCCGCACCACCAGCGACTCCGTCATACCCGCCTTTCCTTCCCCGCATCCGCCGGCCCCTGGTCCCGATGCCAGGTCGAGGTTAGCGTGCGGCTCAGTAGGGGGCGGGTTCCTCGGGGGAGGGTTCCGGGGGTGCTTACGTGGTCGGTGATTGCCTTGTGCAGGGCGAGGGTGGCCTTGGAGGGCTTGATTTCTTCGCGGTAGGTGAGCCGTACGACTCTGTCGAGGCCGGGGGCTTCGAAGCGCGTGACGCGGAACCTGTCCTTCGCGACGGTGCTCGGTACGACCGCGATGCCCATCCCGGCGTCGACGCACTCGAGCACGGCATCCATCTCGCCGCCCTCGATCGCGAACGAGGGCTCGAATCCCTCGGCACGACAGGCATCCACCGTGGCGTCGCGCAGGTCGTACCCCCGGCGGAACATCACCAGCGGCCGGTCCTCGAGGTCGCGGATCTTCATCCGCGCCCGGCGGACCGGCGCCGGCCGGTGCTTGGCGGAGATCACCACAAGTTCCTCCACGAACAGTGGCTGCGTCGCGAGCCGGCCGTGGTCTCGCCGCCGGGAGTCGACGATCATCGCGAGGTCGAGCAACCCCTCGGCGACATCGGTCTGCAGATCCCGCGAGCCACTCTCCCGCAGCATCAGCTCGATCCCGGGACGGGCCTCCCGAAACCCGGCGAGCACGGTCGGCAACAACCCGGTGCACAGACTCGGGGTGGCACCGAGCCGAACGCGACCGCGACCCAGCTCGTCGAGCTCGCGCACCGCCTGGTAGGCCGCGTCCGCGTCGGCCAGGATCCGGCGCGCGATCGGGAGCAGCGTCTCACCGGCCTCGCTCAGCGACAGGTTGCCGCGAATCCGGTGGAAGAGCTCGGCGCCGACGTCACGCTCGAGGGCCCGCACCTGCTGCGAGACCGATGGCTGGGCGACCCGCAGCAGCTCGGCGGCGTGGGTGAAATGCCGTGTGTCGGCGACCGCGACGAAATAGGCGAGCTGGTGGAGTTGCACCGCTCCATCATAGGCATTGCCTCTGATGATGAGACTGATTCTGTCTTTGCCCTCTGGTCAGGTGCGGTCTTACCGTCAACCACGTGCCAACAGAGCTAGCTCCTCGAACGCGGACACCGGTCGGTCGTTTCTGGGCCTCGACGATCGGGAAGAAGGCCGTGATGGCGGTGACCGGCCTGGTGCTGGTCGGCTATCTGTTCGCCCACATGCTCGGCAACCTCAAGGTCTTCCTCGGTGCCGGCGCGATGAACGAGTACGCCGCCTGGCTGCGCCGGATCGGCGAGCCGGTGCTGCCGTTCGGCGTGTTCTTGTGGATCCTGCGGTTCGGGCTGCTCCTCGCGGTGGTCCTGCATGTCGTCGCGGCGGTGCAGTTGACGGCGAGGGATCGCCGGGCACGACGGGTCGGGTACGTGCACGGCCGCCGGAAGAGTTTGCGAGGCTTTGCGCCCAGCACGATGCGTTGGGGCGGAGCGACGCTCGCCGTGTACGTCGTCTGGCACGTGCTGGACCTGACCGTCGGGGTCGCCAATCGCGACTTCGTGGCGGGTGATCCGTACCACAACGTCGTCGCCGATTTCAGCGTCTGGTGGGTCAACCTGATCTACATCGTCGCGCTGCTGATGCTCGGGCTGCATCTCAACCACGGCATCACGAGCGCGGCCCGGACCCTGGGTTTCGGCGGCGGCACGGGTGGATGGGTCGGACGTCTTGGCCCGCTGGTGGCGGTGGTGATCACCGTCGGATTCCTGGCGGTCCCGCTCGGTGTGATGACCGGATTGGTGAGGTGAGACCGTGGTAAGCCATCTTGTCGGTGCCCCCGTCTCCGACGCGAAGGCGCCGGACGTGGCCCTGGAACGGCGCTGGGACGAACGACGCTTCGCGGCGAAGCTGGTGAACCCGGCGAACCGCCGCCGGCATCGGATCGTTGTCGTAGGCACCGGTCTGGCCGGTGCGTCGGCCGGCGCGACGCTGGCCGAGCAGGGCTACCACGTGACGCAGTTCTGCTTCCAGGACTCGCCTCGCCGCGCGCACTCGGTCGCGGCCCAGGGCGGCATCAACGCGGCCAAGAACTACCGCAACGACGGCGACTCCGTCTATCGGCTGTTCTACGACACGGTCAAGGGCGGTGACTTCCGCTCGCGAGAAAGCAACGTCTACCGGCTCGCGGAGCTCTCCGCGCAGATCATCGACCAGGCCGTTGCGCAAGGTGTGCCGTTCGCGCGGGAGTACGGCGGCTTGCTGGACACCCGCTCGTTCGGCGGCGTACAGGTTCAGCGGACCTTCTACGCCCGCGGTCAAACCGGCCAGCAGTTGCTGCTCGGTGCGTACCACGCCTTGTCGCGGCAGATCGATGCCGGACGCGTCGAGCTGCACGCCCGGACCGAGATGCTGGACCTGATCGTCGTCGACGGCCGTGCGCGGGGGATCATCGCCCGGGACCTGATCACCGGCGAGATCAGCACGCACCTCGCCGATGCCGTCGTGCTGGCCACCGGTGGGTACGGCAACGTGTTCTACCTGTCCACCAACGCCAAGGGGTCGAACGCGAGCGCGATCTGGCGCGCGCACCGCCGCGGCGCGTACTTCGCCAACCCGTGTTTCACCCAGATCCACCCCACCTGCATCCCGCGCTCCGGTGACCACCAGTCGAAGCTGACGCTGATGAGCGAGTCGCTGCGCAACGACGGCCGGATCTGGGTGCCGAAGGTCAAGGGCGACCCGCGGCCGCCCGGCCAGATCCCGGTGGACGAGCGCGACTACTACCTCGAACGCCTGTACCCGAGCTTCGGCAACCTCGTGCCCCGTGACATCGCCTCGCGGGCGGCGAAGAACCAGTGCGACGCCGGTTTCGGGGTCGGGCCCGGTGGGCTGGGCGTCTACCTGGACTTCGAGGATGCGATCAAGGAGCTCGGGCGGGAGGCCATCGAGGAGCGGTACGGGAACCTGTTCGACATGTACCAGCGGATCACCGCCGAAGATCCGTACCAGGTCCCGATGCGTATCTACCCCGCGATCCACTACACGATGGGTGGGCTGTGGGTGGACTACGACCTGCAGAGCACGATTCCCGGCTTGTTCGTCGTTGGGGAGGCCAACTTCTCCGACCACGGCGCGAACCGGCTCGGGGCGTCGGCGCTGATGCAGGGCCTGGCCGACGGGTACTTCGTCGTGCCGACCACGGTCAACGACTACATCGGCAGCAACACCTTCGACGCCGTCCCCGCGGAGCATCCGACGGTTCTGGAGACCCAGCGCGACGTACGAGCGCGGTTGGACCGGCTGCTCTCGGTCGGCGGTACGCGGACGGTCGACTCGTTCCATCGCGAGCTGGGCCTGCTGCTGTGGGACCACTGCGGCATGGCTCGCAACGCGAGCGGTCTGCGCAAGGCGTTGGAACGCATCCCAGAACTCCGCGCGGAGTTCTGGCGTGAGGTCCGGGTGCCGGGGGAGGGGGATGAACTCAACCAGGAGTTGGAGAAGGCCAACCGGGTCGCCGACTTCCTCGAGCTCGCCGAGCTGATGCTGCTCGACGCCTTGGTCCGTGAGGAGTCGTGCGGAGGGCACTTCCGTGAAGAGCACCAGACGGCCACCGGTGAAGCGCTGCGCGACGACGAACGCTTCAGTCACGTCGCCGCCTGGGAGTACGCAGACAGCCCCGTACTGCACCGGGAAGAGCTGACCTTCGACCATGTCCATCCCACCCAACGGAGCTACACGTGAAGCTCACCGTCCGCATCTGGCGGCAATCGGGTCCTGACGAGCGCGGCCGGATGGTCTCGTACGTCGTGCAGGACATCAGCCCCGAGATGTCGTTCCTGGAGATGCTCGACGTACTGAATCAGGAACTGATCACCAAAGGTGAGGAGCCGATCGCCTTCGACCACGACTGCCGCGAGGGCATCTGCGGTGCTTGCGGGGTGGTCATCAACGGCAGCGCACATGGTCCGGAGCAGACGACCACGTGCCAGCTGCACATGCGGGCGTTTCGCGATGGTGATGTGATCGACGTCGAGCCATGGCGGGCGACGGGATTCCCGGTGGTGAAGGACCTGGTGGTGGATCGGTCGGCCCTCGATCGGATCGTCCAGGCCGGCGGCTACATCACCGCGCCGACGGGCAGTGCTCCGGACGCGCACGCGGTGCCGGTGCCGAAACACGACGCCGAGCTCGCGTTCGACAACGCGACCTGCATCGGCTGCGGTGCTTGCGTCGCGGCCTGCCCGAACGGGTCGGCGATGCTGTTCACGTCCGCGAAGGTCGCGCACCTGAACGTGTTGCCGCAGGGGCAACCAGAGCGCGAGCAGCGGGTGCTCGGTCTGGTTGCCGCGATGGACGAGGAAGGATTCGGCGGCTGCACGAACACCGGCGAGTGCGTGCAGTCGTGTCCGAAGGGGATCCCGTTCGCCAGCATCGCCAGGCTGAATCGCGAGTTCCTGCGCGCGTCCCGCTGACTGCTCAGGACGCGGCCGCGTGCAGGAGCCGGCGAACGGCCGGCCGGCCGTCCTCGTCGAGGCGGAGGACGAGATGCGTGTCCCACCGGTCGTCGGTACGGGGATAGTCGGAGCGCCAGTGACATCCGCGGCTGTCCTCGCGGGTGATCGCTGCCGCGACGACAGCGCGTGCAACCGTCGCCAGCGCGCCGTCGCCCACGGTGTCGAGCTCGTCCGCGGCGGTTTGCAGTCCGGCACCGTCGCGGCGGATGCCCGCGTACTCGCTCAGGGTCGTGCGGATCCGCTCCGGCTCGCGGTCCTCGCCGACGATCAGTGAAGTCGACTGCCCGTACGAGGCCGCCGGGAGGTCGAGCGTCAGCGCGGCGGCAACACGCCGTCCGAAGACGAGTCCCTCGAGGAGGCTGTTGGAGGCCAACCGGTTGGCTCCGTGCACACCGGTGGCTGCCGCTTCGCCGATCGCGTACAGGCCCGGCACATCGGTTGCACCGTTGC
>DASSDE010000571.1:0-4009 GCA_035697365.1 Kribbella sp.
GTACCCGAGGCCACGGTCACCGAATCGTGAGTATTCCGTTGCTCTGTGCACCGATTCTGACACCCTCAGTGCCGAAATTCGGGACGCCGCAACGCAAACGTCGCCCGCCACCTCTAGCGGTGACGGGCGAACATTTGATAAGTCAGCGAGTTGCGCGGTTGATCGCGGAGACGACGGCCTTCAGCGAGGCAGTGAGAATGTTGGCGTCGCGGCCGACACCCCAGTAGACCTCGTCACCGACCTCGCACTCCACGTACGCCGCGGCGAGCGCGTCGCCGCCCGCGGAGAGCGCGTGCTCGTGGTAGTCCAGCACGCGTACGTCGTACTTCAGGGGCTTGATCGCGTCGACGAACGCCGACACCGGGCCGTTGCCCTCGCCGGACAGCTCGTGCGGCACACCATTGGAATAGACCTGAACGCGGAGCTGGTCGCCCTGCCCTTCACCGGAGGACGAGTTGACGCTCAGCAGCGACAGCTTGCCGGGCGAGAGGTACTCGGCCGCGAAGATGTCCCACATCTGCTGCGGGCCGACCTCGCCGCCCTCGGAGTCGGTGTGCTGCTGGATCACCCGGCTGAACTCGATCTGCAGCCGGCGCGGCAGGTCGAGCCGGTGCTCCGACTTCATGATGTACGCGACACCGCCCTTGCCGGACTGCGAGTTCACCCGGATCACGGCCTCGTACGACCGGCCGACGTCCTTGGGGTCGATCGGCAGGTACGGCGCCTCCCAGGCGATCTCGCTGACCGGCTTACCCTCGGCCGCGGCCTGCTTGTCCAGCGCTTCCAGGCCCTTCTTGATCGCGTCCTGATGGGAGCCGGAGAAGGCGGTGTAGACCAGGTCACCGGCGTACGGCTGGCGCTCCGGGACGCGCATCTGCGTGCAGTACTCGACCGTGCGGCGGATCTCGTCGATGTCGGAGAAGTCGATCTGCGGGTCGATGCCCTGGCTGAACAGGTTCATCCCCAGCGTCACCAGGTCGACGTTGCCGGTCCGCTCGCCGTGGCCGAACAGGCAGCCCTCGACCCGGTCCGCGCCGGCCATCAGGGCCAGCTCGGTCGCGGCCACCGCCGTACCCCGGTCATTGTGCGGGTGCAGGCTGATCGTGCTGTGCTCGCGCCGGGTCAGGCCCCGGCTGAACCACTCGATCTGGTCGGCGTACACGTTCGGCGTCGACATCTCGACGGTGGCCGGCAGGTTCAGGATGATCTCCCGGCCCTCCGCCGGCTGCCACTGGTCGCTGACCGCCTCGCACACCTCGAGCGCGAACTCCAGCTCGGTCCCGGTGAAGATCTCCGGGCTGTACTGGTACCCGAACTGGCAGTCGCCCAGCATGTCGTCGGCGTACTTCATCACCGTCTCGGTGCCGCGGACGGCGATGTTGAGGCATTCGGCCTTGTCGACGTTGAAGACGACGCGCCGGAACAGCGGCGCGGTCGCGTTGTACAGGTGGATGGTCGCCTTCGGCGAGCCCTGCAGCGACTGCACGGTCCGCTCGATCAGCTCGTCCCGCGCCTGGGTCAGCACCGAGATGGTGACGTCGTCGGGGATGACGTCGTCCTCGATCAGGCTGCGGACGAAGTCGAAGTCGTACTGGCTGGCGCTCGGGAATCCGACCTCGATCTCCTTGTAGCCCATCGTCACCAGCAGGTCGAACATCCGGCGCTTGCGGGCCGGTGACATCGGCTCGACCAGGGCCTGGTTGCCGTCACGGAGGTCGGTGGACAGCCAGCGCGGGGTGCGGTCGACCGACTTGGTGGGCCAGGTGCGGTCCGGCAGGTCGATCGGCGGGAACGCCCGGTAGCGCTGGATCGGCATACCGGAGGTCTGCTGGACGGGCTTGGGCTGGTTCTGCGGTGCCACGGGGGTTCTCCTCGGGAGGTGTACTGCGGGGGTCGTGAGGGACGACCGGCGTACGACCGAACTCCGCGGCGAGGGAACCGGCCTTGTCAGGCCTCGCCGCGGCAGCGAAGGAGGAGAAGCTGGTGCCGCATGATGCCAGTGAGTCTATGCACAACCCGGCTCGGCCGTCGAACCGGGGGTCTCGATCGGCGAGACACAGAGGGTGACGACGCTGGGACCGCAGAGTGCTGAAGAAGTGCTGAAGATGTGCGTCCTGCGGTCCTTGGCAGGAGCCGTGGCGGTGCAAGGATGGCCGGATGGCGGCGCGGGTGCTGGTGGTCGAGGACGCGGAACCGATCCGCACCGGCGTTGGTATCGCGCTGACCGAGGCCGGCCACACCGTGCGGACGCGGGTGGACGGGGACGGGTTCGAGCGCGAGCTGGCGGAGTGGCAGCCGGATCTGGTGCTGCTCGACGTGATGCTGCCAGGGCGGGACGGGTTCGAGCTGCTGACGGTGGCCCGGGAGACGTCGAACGCGGGTGTGATCCTGCTGACCGCGCGTGATGGGGTCGAGGACCGGCTGCACGGCCTGCGGACCGGGGCTGACGACTATGTGGTCAAGCCGTTCGTTCTTGCCGAGCTGATCGCGCGGGTCGAGGCGCTGCTGCGGCGGATGGGCCGGCTCCGGACCGTCCTGGAGATCGGCGACCTGGCCGTCGACGTCGAGGCCGGGGCGGTCCGGCGGGCCGGGCAGGAGATCGAGCTGACGGCGACGGAGTACAAGCTGCTCGCGTTCCTCGCCGGGCGTAGCGGCAAGGTGGTCGGCAAGACCCAGCTGCTGACCGCGGTCTGGGGGTACGACGACTACGCGGCCAACCTGGTCGAAGTGCACGTGAGCGCGCTCCGTCGGAAGCTCGAGGCGCATGGACCGCGGTTGCTGCACACCGTCCGAGGTTCGGGCTACGTCCTGCGGCCCCCGTCATGAGGGCGTTGCGTACGGCGTCCTTGCGGGTCCGCGTGACGCTGACCGCGATCGCCGTACTACTCGTCGTGCTGCCGGTGACCGGGCTGGTGGTGAAGGCAGTCTTCGACGCGCAGGCCGAACGCAGCCTCGACTCGCTGCTCACCGGGCGGGCGCAGCTGGCACAGCAGCTCGCCCGGCAGAACGTTGCCCCAAGCAACCTCGTACGGCGGATCGACGCGGATGGAGTCAGGGTGACGCTGATCCTCCGGTCGGGTCAGCAACTCGGCGCGCCACCGGTCGACCCGGGTGGGACTGTCCGGCAGGTGCGGGCGACGTTGCAGACGGGGCAGCGGACGCGCGGCGCGACGTTGCTGTTGTCGGCGGACACGGCATTGCTGTCGGACGCGAGCGCCCGACTCCGGACGGTGCTGCTGGTGTCGGGGGCGGCGGCGATCCTGATTACCGCGCTGGCGTTGATCATCGGGATGAGGTTCGCGCTGGCACCGCTGGATGCGATGACCGGATTGGCGCGGTCGATCGTGGCCGGGCGGCGAGGTGAGCGGTTGCAGCCGGAGCGGGCCGACACCGAGCTCGGGCGTACGGCGGCCGCCTTCGACGAGATGCTGGACGCGTTGGAAGGAGCCGAGGGCTCGGCGCGCCGGTCGGAGGACCGGATGCGCGAGTTCGTCGCCGATGCCGCGCATGAGCTGCGTACGCCGGTCGCCGGATTGCAAACCGCTGCGGAGACGTTGATCCAGCTAGGTCCCGAAGCCCCGGCCGAGCGCCGCGAGGAGCTCGAACTCCTGCTGGTCCGTGAATCCCGCCGCGCGGGCACCCTCGTCGCCGACCTCCTGGAACTCAGCCGCATCGACGCCGGCCTCCAACTCAACCTCGCCCAGGTCGACCTCCGGCACCTCGCCGAGGCCCAGGCCGCCCGCATCCGTCTGGTCGCGCCCGATGTCGCGGTCCAGGTAACTGGGTCCGCGACGGTCAGCGGCGATCCGGAACGCCTGGCGCAAATCCTCGCCAACCTCCTCGACAACGCCCGCCAAGCCGGCGCGCACTCCCTGCACATCGCGGTCGCCCCGACCGGCCTCCTGGTGGAGGACGACGGCCCCGGAGTCCCGCCCGAAGTCCGCGAACGCATCTTCCAACGCCTCGTCCACGGCCCCCAGAGCAAGGGCGCCGGCCTGGGCCTCGCAAT
>DASSDE010000572.1:0-3532 GCA_035697365.1 Kribbella sp.
CGAGCCGTCCGACTACCAGATCGACGAGCCCGACGAATGGATCTGCACCAAATGCGGCTCCGCCCTCCTCATCGACCCACCCACCCAACCCATCCCCCACACAGCCTGACCCAGCACCCCCAGCCGGTGCAGCGCGAACCCCTGAGATGGGACAGCCGGCGGCTCAGGGTTGGTTGTTGGTGGGGTTCAGCGCGGCTCGCATTGTTGCGAGTACGGCAGGGTCCCACGGGCCGGTGTTGGTCATCGGGAGTTCGGTCATGAAGCGGCGTTCGGGTTCGGGGATCGTTGCGATCACGAGGGCAGGGTCGTCGAGAATTGCGGCGTAGAGCCTGGGGCCGTCGGCGCTGAACAGGTCCGCTGCGACCAGCCGGCCGTCCTTCGTACGCATAACGTTGTCAGGGTTGTCGTCCAGGTGCGGCGCGAACCACGGCAGCTCACGAACCCCACGTTCGTGGACCCGGCGTACGACGGCCGCGAGCTCGGCGTACGCCGGTTCACTGGCCGCGAGTGCACGGTGGAACTCGGCTGCTTCGGCCGGCGTCGCCGGATCGAGCCATTCGAGGATCTGCAGGTCTCCACCACCGGCCAGCCGACGATGCGCGAACACCTCCGGCACCTGACGCGTGTGGGCCGCCTCCCGATACAGCGCGACCGTGTACGGCCCAGCCGGATCGAACGGGCTGATCCGCGCCGCCGTTCGCCCGTCCGGTGCTCGTAGCGCGATCGCCCAGTCCCCCGCCCCACAAGGAGTCCACCCGGCGTCTCGCAGTACCTGCTCGGCCTCGCGATGATCCGCGGTCGCCCGCAGCTCCGCGAGGTCGGTCTGCGCTGTCGGCCCTTCGTACGTCACGCCCCCGACCGCGGCGCGGGTCAGGCCTGGTGGGGGTAGTGGTAGTCGGTGGGTGGGGTGAAGGTTTCCTTCATGGAGCGGGGGGAGGCCCAGCGGATCAGGGTCCACATCGAGCCGGCCTTGTCGTTGGTGCCGGAGGCGCGGGCGCCGCCGAACGGCTGCTGGCCGACGACCGCGCCGGTCGGCTTGTCGTTGACGTAGAAGTTGCCGGCCGCGAACCGCAGGTACTCGGCCGCCGCCGCGATCGCGTGCCGGTCCTGCGCGATCACAGCACCGGTCAGCCCGTACGGCGCGGAGTGCTCCATGCCGCGCAGCACCGCGTCGTAGTCCGCGTCGTCGTACACGTGCACGCCGAGGATCGGGCCGAAGTACTCGGTGTTGAAGATCTCGTCGGTCGGGTCCGCGGAGACGAGCAGCGTCGGGCGGACGAAGTACCCCTCGCTGTCGTCATAGGTGCCACCGGCAACGACATCGATCGCGGCCACCTCACGGGCCCGGTCCAGCGCGGCCTTGTGCTTGGCGAACGCGCGGTCGTCGATCACCGCGCCGATGAAGTTCGACAGGTCGGTGACATCACCCATCGTGATCGACTCGGTCTCGGCGACGATGTCGTCCCGGATCCGGTCCCACACCGACCGCGGCACGTACGACCGCGACGCGGCCGAGCACTTCTGCCCCTGGTACTCGAAGGCACCGCGCACCATCGCGGTCTTCAGCACCGCGGGATCCGCCGACGGGTGCGCGAGGATGAAGTCCTTGCCGCCGGTCTCACCGACCAGCCGCGGGTACGTCTTGTACGACGCGATGTTCGCGCCCACCGTCCCCCACAGCGACTGGAACGTCTTCGTCGACCCGGTGAAGTGGATCCCCGCCAGGTCCGGATGCGTCAGCGCCGCCTTCGACACCTCGATGCCGTCGCCGGTGACCAGGTTGATCACGCCGGCCGGCAGGCCCGCGGCCTCGAGCAGCCGCATCGTCCAGTGCGCCGCGAACTGCTGCGTCGGCGACGGCTTCCAGACGACGGTGTTGCCCATCAGCGCCGGCGCGGTCGGCAGGTTGCCGGCGATCGCGGTGAAGTTGAACGGCGTGATCGCGTAGACGAAGCCCTCGAGCGGCCGGTAGTCGACCCGGTTCCAGACGCCCGGCGAGGAGATCGGCTGGTCGCTGACGATCTGCCGCGCGAACGCCACGTTGAACCGGAGAAAGTCGATGAACTCGCACGCGGCGTCGATCTCGGCCTGCTGGACGGTCTTCGACTGACCGAGCATGGTGGCCGCGTTCAGGGTGTCGCGCCACGGGCCGGACAGCAGGTCGGCAGCCTTCAGGAAGATCGCGGCCCGGTCGTCGAAGGACAGCGAGCGCCACGCCGGAGCCGCGGCCAGCGCCGCGTCGACGGCGGCCCGGCCGTCGGCCTCGGTCGCGTTGCCGAGCGTGCCGAGAACGTGCGCGTGCTTGTGCGGCTGCACCACCTCGATCGGCGCCCCGCCGCCAAGTCGCTGCTCACCACCGATCGTGCAGGTCAGCTCGATCGCCCCACCGGCCACGACGTCCTTCAGCTTCGCCTCCAGACTCACCCGCTCCCCCGACCCGGGCGCATACCCCTTGACCGGTTCGTTGGCGGGCGTCGGTACGGCGGTAACGGCATCCATGCGGGGAACTCCTCGATCGTGTGGTGGATCGTCCAGCGGCCACCGGGTTCAGGTGGCCCGGCGCCGCCTTCATCGTGCCACGCCGACCGCCCGAACCACGAACCCGACTGGTCTACCTCAGTGGACGCCCATTTGTAGCATACGTTTCACCTCGACCAAGGTTCACCAGCTGTGAGGAACTACTTTCGCCAGGGCATGTGCTGGAGGGTCCAGGTGTTGCCGTCGGGGTCTTCGAACCAGGCGTAGAAGACGCCGCCGAGGTCCTCGGTAGGGCTGATGTCGACGCCGCGGGCGATCAGGTCCTGGCGGGCGGCCTCGATGTCCTTGACGACCAGGTGCAGGCCGCGCTGGCTGCCGGGGGTCATCTGCAGCTGCGGCAGCCCGGTCGTGAGCGAGATCGAGCAGTACGAACCGGGCGGCGTGAGCTGCACGATCCGGACCCCGTCGGCGGGCGTGACGTCCACGTCGCAGACGAAACCGGCCTGGTCGGTGTAGAACGCCTTGGCCCGGTCGACGTCCGCAACCGGGATCGGGACCAGCTCGAGCAGGTAGGCGCCCGGCGTCACCGGTGCGTGCCCAGGATCCACCGGGACCTCGGAGATGTCCGTCGGCACTTCCGTCCGTTCGCTCATGCCGACTTCTTCTTCGCGGTCTTCTTCGCTGTGGTCTTCTTGGCGGCAGCGGCCTTCTTCGCCGGTGCCTTCTTGGCGGCGGCCTTCTTGGCCGGGGCCTTCTTCGCCGGCGCGGCATCGGACCCGCCGCCCGCACGCCGTGCCTTGGCGGCCTCGACCGAGGCCCGCAGCGCGGCGACCAGGTCGACGACCTCGGCACCCTCGGTCTCTTCCTCCTCGGACTCCGGCAGCGGTACGCCCTCGGCCTTCGCCTCGACGACCTTCTCCAGCGCCACGCGATACTCGTCGTGGTACTGGTCCGGGTCGAACTCGCCGCGCAGGGTGTCGATGTACGACGACGCCATCGCCTTCTCCTGGGACCGGATCTCGACGTCCTCCGGCGGCGCCGCGAACCCCTTGTC
>DASSDE010000573.1:0-2440 GCA_035697365.1 Kribbella sp.
CCTGCCGATCGCCGATGCCGTTCAGGGGCGGCACCCGACGACAGCCCGACCGCATCGGGGGGATGCGGCCCGGGCGCACCACGACGGGGACCGCACGGGGGAACGGCGCAGTCGGGGGACTGCGCAACGCAAGGCAAGAACAGCCCGCCCAACGGGCTCAACGGGGACGCAATGCAAGCGGGGACGCAGGACAAACGGGGCGTAGTGCAAGCGATGGGTGCACGGCGAGCGGGGGGATGCAGGGCAAGCGGGGGATGCAGGCAAGCGGGGGTGCAGTCCTACGGGACTGAAGTATGAGGGGGAGCAGCGCCGGGGTTTGGGGGAGGGCTCTGACGTGGGGAGGTGGGCCGGCTACTACGAGCCGGCCCACAGATCTCCCCGGGAACCGGATTTCACGACTCGGTGGGGATCGGGTTCGGGATGTAGTGGCGCGCTTGGGTTGTCAGCGCGCGGACTGAGGCGTCGGTGTCGGACGGAAGCGCATCCAGGGGGAACCAGCGCAGGTCGTCGGACTCGTCGCTGATGACGTGCTGCGCGTCAGTGGTCGCAGTGACCAGGTACTGAACGTCCAGGTGATACACGCCTGCACAGCCTCCCGCGTGGAGTTGGTGGCGGGAGAGGCGCACGGGCTGCCGGCTGACGACGAGGTCGGGTAGGCCGGACTCCTCGGTTGCCTCACGGAGCGCGGCACCGCCCAGGGTGGTGTCGCCGGGCTCGCAGTGACCGCCGAGTTGCAGCCACCTGCCGACGGTCTTGTGGAGAGTCAGCAGGGTGCTTTGGCTTTGAGCGTCGACGACCAGAGCGCTCGCCGTGACGTGCTCCGGACGACAGCTCCGCCACATGCCGTCAGGGTGTTCGGCCAGATGCCTCAGGTAGTGCCGACGCAGCTCCTCCTGCTCTGCATCCGGCGCGCGCCAGCCCTCCAAAACATCAACCGCATCAGCAAGAAGCACCCGAACAGTCTCCCCATCCACCCTCCGCCCCGCACACCCGGGGCAAACCTGCGGTGGGCGGTGGCTGTTCGGTGGGCGCGTGCTGCTGCTACTTGTTGGGAGTGTCGCCGCCGTTTTCTGGCTCGTCGTCCTCGGGCTTGGGGGAGTCGGGGGTTTCGTCGGTCAGGAAGTCGGTGATGTCGATGTTGGACAGCTCACCGGCGTGCTGGGCGAAACCGATCGGGTCGTCGAGGTCGCTGGTGCTCGGCATCAGGTCCGGATGTGACCAGAGGTTGTCGCGACCGTCGACGCCGCGTGCGTCGCGGACCGCAGCCCACAGGTTGGCGGCATCCCGGAGCCGGCGCGGCCGCAACTGCAGTCCGACAAGGGTCGCGAACGTCTGCTCGGCGGGACCGCCGGCCGCACGCCGACGCCGGACCGTCTCGGAGAGCTGCACGGCCGCGGGCATCCGCTCCTTCGTGGCCTCGCGAACGACGTCGTCGACCCAGCCTTCGACCAGGGCGAGCGTGGTCTCGAGCCGGACGAGAGCTGCCTTCTGCTGCTCGGAGTCCTCGGGTTCGAACAGACCACCGGCAAGCGCCTCCTGCATGGCCTCCGGGTTCTGCGGGTCGATGTCCACCATCGCGCGCTCGATCTTGCCGCTGTCGACCTCGATCCCGGCTGCGTAGTCGGCCACGGCCGCGAGCAGGTGCTGCCGGAGCCACGGCACACCGGCGTACAGCCGCTGGTGGGCGACCTCGCGGAGCGCCAGGTACAACCGGACGTCCTCATCGGACAGCCCGAGTCCTTCGGCGAACTTGGCGACGTTGTCCGGCAGCAGAATCGCCTGACCGGTCGGGCCGAGCGGCAGGCCGATGTCAGACGAGCTCACGACCTCGCCGGCGAGCTCGCCGAGCCCCTGGCCGACCTGGGCGCCGAACACCGATCCACCCAGCTGCCGCAGCATCCCGGCCATCGGCCCGGCGAACTGCTGGGCCTCTGCGGGCAGCGCGTTGCCCATCGCGCCGGCAACGTGCTCGGCCACCGGGTCGACGATCGTCTGCCAGACCGGAAGCGTGTTCTCGACCCACTCCGCGCGGCTCCAGGCCTGCGAGGTCGCGGAGACCTCGGGCAGCGTGGTCGCGTCGTTCAGCCAGTGCTCGGCGAGGCGGACCGCGTCTGCCACCCGATCGCCGTCGGTCGCTGTCATCGACCGGTCCCCGGCAGCGGAGACGGTCTTGCGGGCAATGTCCTTGGCCAGGTCCCAGTTGACCGGCTTGCCGTCGGCCGAACCGCTCAGCAGCTGCTGGACCTGGGCGAAGATCGCGTTCAGGTCCGGGGTGCCGCCCGCGCCGGCCGCACCGGAAAACTGCTGGAACATGGCCTCGAACGGCGTTCCCTTGAACGGGTTGTCCGGTTCGTCGCTCATCGGAGGACCTTCCTGTGCGGGTGGGGCGTACTACTCCAAACGTACTGGTTCCTTCCACCAGTTCCGCGCCCGGTGAACG
>DASSDE010000574.1:0-3729 GCA_035697365.1 Kribbella sp.
CGGATGTTCATGCGCAGTCTCCTCGGTTGACCGATAGGCATCTAGGATGCTAGCAATATAGCCATGGCGGATGGTGCTGGCAAGAAGGTGCAGTTCAACGTGTATCTGCCGCCGGAGCTGGTGCGGCGGGTGAAGCACAAGGCGATCGACGACGCGGCGAGTCTGTCGGCGCTCGTCGAGCAGGCGCTCGCGGAGTACCTGGACAACCATGGGGAGGCACGAGGATGAACGACGTGGTGATCAGGCCGCTGCGGTTCACGGCCGACGTCGAGGCGATGCGGGCGTTCCTGGAGCGACTCGGGCTGCGGTCGCGGATCGAGTCCGAGCGCGGCGGCTGGGTGGACATGCTCGCCGGCCGCGGGATGGTCGCGCTGCACGACGCGGCGTCCAGTTCGACCGGAGGCCAGGCGGGGCAGACGACGCTGTCGTTCGAGGCGGACAAGATCGACGAGTTGAAGGACCGGCTCGAGCAGGTCGGGTTCGTCGACGCGACGGTCTTCGACGAGGCGTACGGACGGGTCCTGTCGGTGACGGGGCCCGACGGCGTGGTGATCTGGGTCGACGAACGGACCGACGACCTGTACGGGTACAAGCTGCACCACCCGGAGGCGGACGAGCGCTGGACCGTCACGCCGTACCTGAGCGGTGCCGAGGAGCCGAGCTGGCGGCGCTTTCTCGACGGGCTCGCTGCGGACAGCTCGGTCCGCTTCGGGCCGGCCGACGGCGAGTTCGCGGTCCGGCTCGACCTGACCACGACCGAGGACCTCGACGAGGTGCAGAGCCGCCTGGCCGACGTGCAGGTGACGCGCACCGAGTCCGGCCTGGAGGTCGTGGACCCGGACGGTCAACTCGTCGTGGTGCACCGGTGAGCTTGACCTCAACCCGGCCTGAAGTTGCACGATGCCGGTCATGACGATGGGGGCGCCCGCGCGGCTGCGCGACGATGCGGATTTCCGGCGGTACTGGCTGGCGCGGGCATTGTCGGTCACGGGGTCGATGGTCACCGCGATCGCGCTGCCGGTCCTGGTGTACCGACTGAGTGGATCGACCGTGCTGACCGCAGTGGTGACCGCGCTCGAGTCCGCGCCGTACCTGCTGGCCGGCCTGTTCGCCGGTGCCCTCGCGGACCGCTGGAACCGGCGGCGCGTGATGGTGACGGCGGACTGTGTGAACGCCGTACTGGTCGGATCGGTCCCGGTCGCGCATCTGCTCGGCGTGCTGACCGTCGTCCAGGTGCTCGTGGTCGCGTTCACCGTGCAGGCGGTCTACACGTTCTTCGACGGCGCGAACTTCGGCGCGCTTCCGGTGCTGGTCGGCCGTGCTCGCGTTGCACAGGCGAACTCAGCGGTCTGGACGGCGTCGAGTCTGATCGAGTTGTTCGTCCCGCCGCTGACCGGTCTGCTGCTCGGCGTTCTCGCTCCGGCCAGTCTGCTGACGCTCGACGCGCTGAGCTTCGCGGCGTCCGCGTTCGCGGTCCACGGGATCGTGCGGGCGATGTCGGAGTCCCGCGACGGGCGTCCGCCACTGCGGCCGCGGGTGGTGCTGAACGACATCCGGGACGGCCTGCGGTACCTGATCCGGCATGCCGGCGTCCGGACGATGACGATCGTCGGCAGCATCCAGTCCTTCGCGGGCGGCGGCTTCATGGCGCTGATCGTGGTCTGGTGCGACCGCGTCCTGCACATCGGTACGTCCGGGCTGCGCTTCGGACTGGTCTGGGGCGTGTGGGGGATCGGCGGGCTGATCGCCGCGCTCAGCCTGCCGCGGCTGCTGAAGCGGACGTCGCCGGCGGCGATCACGCTCTACGCGCTCCCGGTGTCCGCACTGCTCGGCGTTCTGACCCCGCTGTCGCCGCACTGGGTCGTGGCTGCGCTGGGCCTGCTCGTGTGGGGTTCGGCGTACGTACTGGTGATCGTCAACGCGGTGTCGTACCGGCAGCAGGTGACGCCCGAGAACCTGCTCGGCCGGGTCAACACGGCCGGCCGGATGCTGTCCTGGGGCGTCGGCTGGACGCTCGGATCGGTGGCCGGCGGACTGCTCGGCAACGCCTACGGCCCGCGGACCGGCATGGTCCTGATGGGCCTGTGCGGCGGCGCCGGCGTCATCGTCGCCTGGACCTCACCACTGCGCCGGATCGCCGCCGGCCACGAACACCAGGTGGCCTGACCCGGCCCCGTTGCATACGGGCAGGCCGTTGATCCGCTAGGTTCTGCGCGTGGGCGTACGGGTTCTCGGTCCTCGTGACCTCGCGGCGGCGCGCGCGGTCATCGCCCGCGATCCGGTGGTGAACGTGTTCGTGGACAGCCTGGTGCAGGCGTCCGGACTCGATCCGCGGCGCGGTGCCGAGGTCTGGGGGTACGTCGAGAAGGGCGCGCTGGAGGCCCTGTGCCACGCCGGCGGAAACATGGTGCCGGTCGGTGCGGACGAGTCGGCGTTGCGCGCGTTCGCGGCGTACGCGCTGCGCCGCGGGCGGAACTGCTTCCAGATCCTCGGCCAGGCGCGCGCCGTCGAGCAGCTCTGGACGATCCTCGAGCCGCACTGGGGACCGGCCCGCGAGGTGCGCGACGACCAGCCGTTCATGGTGATCGAGGATTCGCCGTCGATCGCGCCGGATCCGCTGGTCCGGGCGGTGGAGCCGGTCGAGCTGCCGATCCTGTACCCGGCCTGCGTGGCGATGTACACCGAGGAGGTGGGCGTACCGCCGCAGACCGGACCGGACGGGACGTTCTACCGGTCCCGGGTCGCGGAGCTGATCCGCGCCGGGCGGGCGTTCGCGCGGATCGAGGACGGCCGGGTCGTGTTCAAGGCCGAGGTCGGCTCGGTCGGTACCGGCGTCTGCCAGATCCAGGGCGTCTGGGTCGATCCGGAGTACCGCGGCCGGGGCCTGGCTGCGCCGGGCATGGCCGCTGTGGTCGAGCTGGCCCGGCAGATCGCGCCGGTCGTCACACTTTATGTGAACGCCTTCAACCTGCCCGCCCGGGCGGCGTACGAGCGCGTCGGCTTCCGTACCATCGAAACCTTCGCCACCATCTTGTTCTGACCTGTTCTGACGTGTTCGGGGCCTGTGGATATCGTGGTGAGAGCATGTCCGCCGGACGGATATTCTCTGTGACGTCCAGTTCTCGACTTTTTGCACGCTTGGAGACTCCCGTGATTTTGCGTATGTCGTCGTTGTTCCTCCGCACCCTTCGCGAGGACCCGGCGGACGCGGAGGTCCCGAGCCACAAGCTGCTCGTCCGCGCCGGCTACATCCGTCGCGCCGCGCCCGGCATCTACACCTGGCTGCCGCTCGGTCTGCGCGTCCTGCGGAACGTCGAGAAGATCGTCCGCGACGAGATGAACGCGATCGGTGCGCAGGAGCTGGTCTTCCCGGCGCTGCTGCCCCGCGAGCCGTACGAGGCAACCGGCCGCTGGACCGAGTACGGACCGAACATCTTCCGGATGAAGGACCGCAAGGGCGCCGACATGCTGCTCGGGCCGACGCACGAGGAGATGTTCACCCTGGTGGTGAAGGACCTCTACTCGTCGTACAAGGACCTGCCGCTGTCGATCTACCAGATCCAGAACAAGTACCGCGACGAGGCGCGACCGCGGGCCGGCGTGCTGCGCGGGCGCGAGTTCGTGATGAAGGACTCGTACTCGTTCGACGTCGACGACGACGGGCTGGCGGCGTCGTACGAGCTGCACCGCGAGGCGTACATCAAGATCTTCGACCGGCTCGGGTTCGAC
>DASSDE010000575.1:0-3474 GCA_035697365.1 Kribbella sp.
CGACGTCCACCATCCCGTCCATCTGCACCTGGTCGGGTTCCGGGTGCTGTCGCGTGGCGGTGGGAAGCCGCTGCCGCACGACGCCGGCCTGAAGGACACCGTGTCGTTGCGGCCGGGGGAGTCCGCGGAGATCATCACCCGTTTCGACGGCTACCGCGGGCGGTACCTGTTCCATTGCCACAACTCCGAGCACGAGGACATGGGAATGATGGCGAACCTCGAGGTCACCTGATCGCTACTCGCGCCAGCCGGTGAGGTCGACTGCCTTCGCGGTGTCCACCCGGAACCCGAGCCTGACAACGGATTCGGCGCCGGGCTCCAGGTCGAGCTTCCAGGTGATGACACCAAGATCGGTGGTCTCGGACGGCTCAGGGTCGGCGGACAGCGGCTTGACGGTGATCTCGTGGTCGCGAGCGACCGGCAGCTGGTCGAGGACCGTGATGCGGGCTTGGCGGGGCGTGTGGTTCTCGACGCGGGTCTCGTACTCGACCTGCCGGCGCCGCGTCGAGCCGAGTGTCGCCTTCGAAGCCTCCCGGCGCACCAGCTTGCGCTCCACGCGGATGCGGTCGTCGAGGCCGAGCGCGAGCTCGACGTCCTCTCCGGGCGCCCACAGCGGCAGGAAGGCCGAGCCGACGAAGTCCGCGTCATGGAAGACCGCGGCCTTCCCGGCGGGCAGCGTGTGGGCCGACGTGTTCACGACCGTCGCTCTGAGCTGTACGTCGGTGGAGCGGACGGGTGCGGTGATGTAGTCAAGCTCGGCGTCGAGTTCGATGACGGCGATCGTCGCCCGGTGGGTCGCGCCGTCCGTGGGTACTGCGACCGGTCGCGGCGGGATGTAGTTCGCTGCTGTCACTCCTTGCTCCACGGTCGCTTCCTGCTGGACGAATGCGGCCGACTCGAGACGGTCGGCGTGCATGCCGCCCCCTCTCGCGGCAAGCGGTACGGCGCCTGGTGCGCGCGGCGTCGGCGGCTGCAGGCGGTCCAGGTACCACGGGTCGAGCTCCGGCACCTTCGCGGTCACGGTCGGGCGGGCCGTGGAGAGCGTGAGCTCACACTCCGGCCAGTCCTCGCCGGTGTGCTGTGTGATCAGGCCGTACCAGTTCAGCGTCAACCTGTCGCCCGCGAGCCGCACGTCGTACGAGCTCGACCAGCCGGCCATTGGAACGACGTACGACAGCTCGATCTCGACCTCTGCCTCGGCCTCGAGCGCCAGCCCGATCGCGGCAGACAGCCGGTCCGGTTTGCGCTGTTCGCGGAGCGCGGCGAGACGACGGTCGACAGCTGCGAGCTGACGGTCCGCCTCACGGCGCTGAGCGGCCAGGTCGCGGCGGGTCGCCCGTACAGTCGACAACCGGGTGGTGAGGGTGTCGGTGAAGCCACCGAGCTCCTCGAACGAGTCACCTGACGCGAGCGTCCGCGCGAAGCTACCACCGGCCCGCTTGGCGAGTTGGCCGAGGAACTTGTCCAGCTGCTCCTGTACGTCGTCTGCGTCGGCCAACGCGGCGATCGCATCCTGTGCCCCGTGCCGCTCCCGCTCGAGTGCAGCAACCGACTCGTCCGGCGCCTGCGCGTGGTGGCGCGTGAGCACGTCCACGCCGAGCACGGTCGCCGGACCGCGTCCGGACACCCGCACGCTGTCGCTCTCCAGCACGAGCGGCAGCGGCTCGACGTACGCGACCTGCTCCCCGGCCGGCACGGTCACCAGACCGCGGCGCGTGATCCGCGCGCGGTCCGGGTAGACCGTGACAGCAACGATCGGTGCCTCCATCACGAGTTCACTCATGGCGTCGAGATTAGCCTTGCTGCGAGGTCGCCAGCTTGTACTTCGGAACGGCGACCCGGACCTTCGCGGCCGTCGTGCGGCGACCCGGACCTTCGCGGCCGTCGTGCCCGCCGGTACGTTGGTCGAGCCGTTGAGCGCCCGGGCACCGGACGGAGCGGTGTGGGCGGTTGCCTGCATCGGTGCGATTTGGCCGTTCGTGTGGCAGATCGCCGAGCCGCTGGCCAGCGTGGTGAGCCCCGGCTGCTTGTAGAGCCCCGGCCAGATGTAGTCGAGCTCGCCGGCGAGAAACCCGGGCAACTTGGTGCCGGCAGGGATGCGCAGGCGTCACCTTGGTTCCGCCAGGTTGTCGAGTCGGTGTCGCACGGGCGGCGGGTGTCGTCGGTGAACTTGATCAGTTTGTAGGCGGTGTTCGCCCCGAGGTTGGCGACGTTCACGCCGGCCTTGATCGCCTGGCTGATGGCGGCGCGCATGCGGAGCGAGTAGTACTCGTCGTGTCCGGGGAGGAACAGGGTCCAGTACGTGACGTCCAGACTGAGGCACTGCCCGGAGCCGGCGGAGAGGCTGGTGTAGCAGCTCACGCCGCCATAGCTGTTGTACGCCTGCCACGTGCCGGTGGCCTGCTGGATGAGCAAGGCATGCTTCGTACCGGTGTCGTCGCCGATGGTGAGTGGCGCGTACCGGTCGAGGTCGTCGCGGAGACGCTCAGGCTCATCGTTCCGCCATACCTGGACAGCTTGACGCCGTTGACCGGGATCCCGAGGCGAGCGCCGGCGGCGACGTTGATCGCGGCCTTCGGCTTCCACGTCGCGTACCCGCCGCTGACGGCGAGCGTGCCGTTGATGGTGGTGTAGGTGCCGGTGGCGCGGTCGGAAGCTGCATGCGTACGGCCGCGAGTGCTCCGGCGCGTCACAGTGGCCTGGTAGACGAGGTTGGTGGTCTGAGCGGGGATCGGGTTGGACGCGACGACCCGAACCTGTGCGGTGTAGGTCTTGAGCGGCTGCAGTACGCCGGCGCCGGTTCCGATCACCTGCCCGGCCGCACCGATCGACTTGAAGCCCAGCGCCCACGGTCCACCGGCCGGCAGTCGGAGGCCGTACAGCAGGATCGCAAGATGGGCGCCGACCGCAACGTTGACGGTTCGGCTCGGCCGCCGGCGCAGGACCGTACGGCTCACCGAGCTCACGGTCCCGTTCACCGACGTGACCGGCCGGTGGTTCCGGACGGGATCGCCATGGTGATCTCGCGGATCGTGCCTGCCTTGAGGACGGTCGCGCGGTACGTGAGTGTCGTGGTGCCGTCGGTTGCCTGCGTCGCGGTGATGGTGATTCGCCGCGCCCGGCTCGACTCCGGACCGTTCGGAAGCGCGGCTTCGACGAATCTCGAAGTGTTCGCGACACCCCCGTCTGCGACGGACTGTTGTCGTCATGAGCAACAGGGACTGGTGAGAGCCAGACGTGCTTGCGGTGCGAGCTGTGAGGAGGTGTCGGATGAGCGCCCGTGACAACTGAGCCCCCTGCCCGCGCGACTTTCAGGAGGTCCGGATGAGCAACCGCGACAACTAGGCCGCCAGGAGTTTCAACTGGTGGCGGTACTCGTCGAGGCCGGTAACCGCGAGCCTGCAGATCAGGTGGCGGGCACCGGCATCGACGTACGTCTGCAGATACCGCGCGACGTGCTCGGATGGTCCCGCG
>DASSDE010000576.1:0-2754 GCA_035697365.1 Kribbella sp.
CTCCCGTTCGACATTGTCGAACGGGGCCACCTTTGTCCTGAGGTACGACACTCGGTCATCAGCTGAGCACTGTCCGCAGTTGAGCAATCGCTGAGAGGCCCACGATCGACAATGCCAACCGATCGGAGGGCGGCGGCGTCTGGGGTGTGGGTCTACTCGGATCGGGAGGGTTGGATGAGTGTGTCGCTGCTTGGGGGATGGTTTCCGGCGATGCTCGATGTGCTGGCTGGTGCGGCGCTGCTGGCAGCGGCCGGCTGGCGCGATCGGGAGTGGCGGTGGCGCGTGCTGCCGGTGGTGGCCGGTGCGGCCCTGCTGCTGACGCTCCTTGCGGCCTATCCGGGGGCCAAGGCGATCGGCGTGACCGATCCGCTGCCGTTCTCGGTGTGGCTCTGGTTCGGGGCCGGTATGGCGGCGCTGATCGTGCTGGCCGCCGGTTGGCGGAGTGCGCGGTGGTGGCGGCGGGGTACTGCGGTGGTCGCGGCGGCGCTGGCGGCACTGGTGTGCGCGAACGCGATCAACCAGTTCGTCGGCTACTACCCGACGATCGACGCCGCGGTGAACGACTGGACCGACACCCCGCTGCCGGGACAGGTGTCGATGTCGGGCCTCGCGCATGACGCCGCCGCGACGAAGATTCCGGCGGCTGGGCGGCTGGTCGCGGTGAACATCCCCGCGACGTACAGCCACTTCGACCACCGGCAGGAGCTGGTGTACCTGCCGCCGATCTGGTTCGTCCGCACTGCGCATCGCAAGCCGCTCCCGGTCGTCGAGCTGATCGGTGGCGAGCGTGGCGGGCCCGGCGACTGGGTCCGGCTCGGCAACGCCGTCCAGGTGTCGGACGCGTACGCGCATCGCCACCACGGCTACGCGCCGATCCTGGTCTTCGCCGACGCGACGCGGAAGTTCGACAACGACACCGAGTGCGTCGACGGGCCTCGCGGCAACTCCGCCGACCACCTCGACCAGGACATCCCGAAGTACGTCGAGAAGACGTTCGGCGCCTCCACGAACCCGCGGCAGTGGGCCGTCGCCGGGTTCTCGATGGGCGGTACGTGTGCGCTCGACCTGGTCGTCGAGCACCCGAACGTGTTCGACCACTTCATCGACATCTCCGGCGACCTCGCCCCGTACACGAGCACGCCGGCCGCCAGCCTGCACGACCTGTACGGCGGGAACGTCGCGCTGGAGAAGGCGAACGAGCCGCTGCTCGTGATGCGGGCCCACGGCAAGTACACGGGCGTGAACGGCCTGTTCCTGACCAGCACCGAGGAGCTGCGCCACCAGCGCGAGGCGAAGGAACTCTCGAACGCGGCCGCCAAGGCCGGGATCTGGTCCCGCGTACAGGTCTCCCCCGGAACGCACGTCTGGCAGTTCGCCGCTCCAGCGTTCGCAACGGCCTATCCTTGGCTGGCCAACCAGCTTGCGATCCCGCACCACGAGACGAGACCTTCGAAGCCCGCGTGATCCACACCGTACGTCGGCTCGCCATCGGCCTGGCCGTCCTCATCGTCGTCACCACGATCAGCGGCGCCGACACGGTGCGCGAGGTCCGCAGGCCACAGCCGGCCGGTCAGGTGCAGGTGGTGGCGCTCGGCGACTCGGTAACCTCAGGCTCGAACTGCAACTGCTCGGCGTTCCCCCATCTGTACGGCAACCTGCTCCACAACCGCACCGGCACACCGATCACGGTCAGCAACTTGGGCGTCGCCGGTTTGAACTCGGCCGGCCTGCTCCAACGCCTCGACCAGCGCGACTCCGCGATCGAGCTCGCCACGTCCGGCGCGAACGTCGTCCTGCTGACGATCGGCGCCAACGACTTCGGCGACCACCACGACACCGTCACCAGCGGGCAGTGCACAGCTGACTGCGTGGCGGACGAGTACGAGCAGCTCACCGGGAACCTGGACAAGATCCTGGCGCGGATCCACAGCCTCCGCGACAACCGCCCGACGACGATCCTGATGACCGGCTACTGGAACGTCTTCGAGGACGGCGACGTCGCCGCGCGCCAGTACCCACCGACCGGCCGAACAGCGAGCGATCAACTCACGCTGCGAACCAACCACGCCGTCGAGACCGCAGCCGCTACGGACGATGCGACGTACGTCGACATCTACACCCCGTTCAAGGACAGCGCGAACATCACCGCTCTGCTCGCTCCCGACGGCGACCACCCGAACCTCGCGGGCCACACCCTGATCGCCCAACTGCTCCTGGCCGCCACACCCAATGACGTGGGCACGACGGCGGGCTGAAGCAGGTAGTCAGCTCTTCGCGGCGGGGGTTTCGAGGTTCTCCGGGAAGTGGCAGGCCGTCTGGTGACCGGGGAGCAGCTCGACCAGCGGGGGCTCCTGGGTCTTGCAGATGTCCTGGGCCTTCCAGCATCGGGTGTGGAAGCGGCACGCGGGCGGCGGGTTGATCGGGCTGGGCACGTCGCCCTGCAGCCGGATCCGCTCCCGCTTGCCCTTCCGCTTGGTGTCCGGCACCGGTACGGCGGACAGCAGCGCGGTCGTGTACGGGTGCATCGGCCGCTCGTACAGGCTGACCCGGTCGGCCAGCTCGACGATCTTGCCGAGGTACATCACCGCGACCCGGTCGGACACGTGCCGGACTACGGACAGGTCGTGCGCGATCATCACGTACGTCAGGTCGAACTCGTTCTGCAGGTCCTCGAGCAGGTTCACCACCTGGGCCTGGATCGACACGTCCAGCGCGGACACCGGCTCGTCGGCGACGATCAGCTTCGGCCGCAGC
>DASSDE010000577.1:0-2907 GCA_035697365.1 Kribbella sp.
GTCCCCCACCCAGCGCGACAACTCTGGGCGCTCTCGTCATTCCCGTCCCAGGTCCCGGTGTACCACCAACGTCGGTGAGCCTTTCTCACGCAGCCGGCGAGCAATCTCCTCGGCCATCGCGACGCTGCGGTGCTTTCCCCCTGTACAGCCGATCGCGACGGTGACGAAGCGCTTGCCCTCGTTCAGGTAGCCGGTCCGCAGGGTGTCCAGCACGTCCACATAGTTCTGCAGAAACTGCTGGGCCAGCGGATGGCCGAGCACGAAGTCTGACACAGGCCGGTCACGGCCGGTCATCGGGCGCAGGTCGGGCTGCCAGTACGGGTTCGGGATGAAGCGCATGTCGGCGACCACGTCCGCGTCCACCGGGATGCCGTACTTGAAGCCGAACGACACCACCGTGGCCCGCAGCTCGGCGTTCTCCTCGTCGCCGAACGCGTTCACGATCTTCGCGGCCAGCTGGTGGATGTTCAGGCTGGAGGTGTCGATCACCAGGTCGGCACCGGCCCGGATGTCACCGAGCAGCTCGCGCTCGCGCTGGATGCCGTCCAGCAGCCGGCCCTCACCCTGCAGCGGGTGCGGCCGGCGGACGCTCTCCTGCCGGCGCACGATGACGTCGTCGGACGCCTCCAGGAACAGCGTCAGCGGGCGGAACCCCTTCAGCCGCAGATCGTGGATCGCCGAGCTCAGCTCGTCGAAGAACAGGCCGGTCCGGACATCGACGACGATCGCGAGCCGCGGCGCCGCGCCGGTCCCGATGACCTGCTCGACGATGGTGGTCAGGAACATCGGTGGCAGGTTGTCCACCACGAACCAGCCGAGGTCCTCCAGGACGTCGGCCACCGAGCTGCGGCCCGCGCCCGACATCCCGGACACGATGATCAGGTTGCCGCCCGTGTCGTCCATCAGTTCTCAGTTCTCCCTGGCTCCCCGTCAGGCGTCCCGGCAGGTGCCGGCACGTCCTCGTCCAGTATCTCGCCCGTGGCCGTGTTCACCGACGGAGCCCGGCCGGTTTCCGCCTTCGTTGCAGCAGCGTTAACCGCCAGTACGACGGACTCGGCCAGCCGTGGCCCGAAACCGGGCAGGTCCGCGACCTCGTCGATGGTGGCCCCGCGCAACTTCTTCAGCGACCCGAAGTGCCGCAGCAGGGTCTTGCGGCGGACGTCACCGAGCCCTGGAACGTCGTCGAGGGTGCTCTCGACCATCGACTTCGACCGGCGGCTGCGGTGGTGGGTGATGGCGAACCGGTGCGCCTCGTCGCGCAGCCGCTGGAGCAGGTACAGCCCTTCGGACGTACGGGAGAAGATGACCGGGTCCTCCTCGTCCGGAACCCACACCTCCTCCAGGCGCTTGGCCAGACCGACGACCGGAATGTCCCCGACGCCCAGCTCGTCCATCGCCTGCCGGGCGGCCGCCACCTGGGGCGGACCGCCGTCGACGACGACCAGACCCGGCGCATAGGCGAACTTCTTCGCGCGCCCGGTCTCGGGATCGATCAGGGTGCCGGACGGGTCGTCGGTCTCGGCCTGCGTGGCACGCTCGTCGAGGAGGCGCTTGAAGCGCCGGGTCAGCACCTCGGCGATCGAGGCGACGTCGTTCTGCCCGTCGACGCCCTTGATGACGAACCGCCGGTACTCACTCTTGCGCGGCAGGCCGTCCTCGAACACGACCATCGAGGCGACCACCTCGGTGCCCTGCAGGTTCGAGATGTCGTAGCACTCCAGCCGCAGCGGCGCCTCGGGCAGGTCGAGCGCGGCCTGGATCTCCTCCAGGGCCAGGTTGCGGGTGGTCAGGTCGCTGGCCCGCTTGGTCTTGTGCATGGTCAGCGTCTGCAACGCGTTCCGCTCGACGGTCTCCATCAGCGCCTTCTTGTCGCCGCGCTGCGGGACCCGGATCGACACCCGGGCGCCGCGCTGCTTCTCCAGCCACTCGGTCAGCGCGTCGGCGTCGTCGGGCATGGTCGGCACCAGGATCTCGCGCGGGATCGAGTCGGCGGACTCCCCCGCGTACGTCTGCTGGATGAACTGCGAGACCAGGTCGGCGGTGGTCGCCGTACCGTCGGCCTTGTCGGCGATCCAGCCGCGCTCACCGCGGATCCGGCCGCCGCGGACGTAGAAGATCTGCACCGCGACCTCGAGCGGATCCTCGCTGAGCGCGATCACGTCGGTGTCGGTCCCGTCGCCGAGGACCACCGCGTTCTTGGCCAGTGCCTTGTCGAGCGCGGACAGGTCGTCGCGGATCTTCGCGGCGCGCTCGTACTCCAGCTCGGCGGCCGCGGCCTGCATCTCCTTCTGCAGGCGGCGGACGTACGTCGCAGTCTGGCCGGAGAGGAACGCCGAGAAGTCGTCGACGATCTTGCGGTGCTCCTCCTGCGTCACCTCGCCGGTGCAGGGCGCGGCGCACTTGCCGATGTACCCGAGCAGGCAGGGCCGGCCGATCTGACGGTGCCGGTTGAACACGCCCTTGCTGCAGGACCGCATCGGGAACACCCGGAGCAGCAGGTCCACGGTCTCGCGGATCGCCCAGGCGTGGCTGTACGGACCGAAGTACCGCACGCCCTTCTTCTTCTGGCCGCGGCCGACCATCACCCTCGGGTAGTCCTCGTTGAGGGTGATCGCGAGCCACGGGTACGACTTGTCGTCGCGGTACTTCACGTTGAAGCGCGGGTCGTACTCCTTGATCCAGGAGTACTCCAGCTGCAGCGACTCGACCTCGGAGGCCACTACGGTCCACTCGACCTTCGCGGCGGTCGTCACCATCGCCTGCGTCCGGGGGTGCAGGTTCACCAGGTCTTGAAAGTACGACGACAGGCGGGCGCGCAGGTTCTTCGCCTTGCCGACGTAGATCACCCGCCCGCCGGAGTCGCTGAAGCGGTAGACGCCGGGCGAGTCGGGGATCGACCCTGGTGCG
>DASSDE010000578.1:0-4301 GCA_035697365.1 Kribbella sp.
CCCTGGCGGAGGACGAACGCGTTCTGGGCGCCGATCGCGACGATCAGGGACAGCGACGTGGCGAAGCCGGCGAGGAGGGGCATGTCTCCGACGGTAAGGACCTCGAGCCGCTCCAAACCAGCTAAAGATTCTGACGCACCATTAGGATTGCTTCATCATGCAGTTCGACTCCGTGCAGCTCGAGACGTTCGTTGCGGTCCTCGACGAGGGCAGTTTCGACGCGGCGGCGCGTCGGCTCACTGTGACCCCGTCCGCGGTGAGCCAACGGATCAAGGCCTTGGAGAGCCGTCTCGGCCAGGTCGTGGTGATGCGTGGCAAGCCGGCCAGGGCGACCGCGGCGGGGGAGGCGCTGCTCCGGCTCGCGCGGCAGGTCGCACTGCTCGAGTTCGAGGCGATCGCGGCCGTCCGCGGTACGATCGACGCCCAACGCATCCCGCTTGCCGTGAACGCGGACTCGCTGAACAACTGGTTCCTGCCGGCGATGCTCGACCTCTCCCGTACGCACGACGCGCGGTTCCTCGTGCACCAGGAGGACGAGGAGCACTCCGCCGAGTACCTGCGCAACGGTACTGTTCTCGCCGCTGTCACCGCAGACCCGCGCCCGGTGCAAGGCTGCCGCGTCGTGCCGCTCGGCAAGATGCGCTACCTCCCGCTCGCAACCCCGGAGTACGCCGAACGCTGGTTGACCGGCAAACCGTTGCCGGAGGCATTGGCCGCGGCGCCGATGGTGGTGTTCAACGAGAAGGACGTGCTGCAGCATCGGCTGGTCCGTAAGGTCACGCGGCGCAAGCTGGATCCGCCGTCGCACGCGATCCCGGCGTCGGCCCCGTTCCACGAGGCCGTCCGGATCGGGCTCGGCTGGGGGATGATCGAGGACCAGGTGGCCGGCCCCGAGCTCGCGGCGGGACGTCTGGTAGAGGTTGCCCCCGGCAAGTACATCGACGTACCGCTGTACTGGCAGCACTGGAAGCTCGAGTCCGGCATCCTGGACGCCCTCACGGCCGCGGTGCTGCGGGCCGCAGAGCTGGGTCTTCGTACGCCGTCAGCTCGATCGCGTTCCCGACCTTGAGCGACATGTCGCGGATCACGTTCCGCCATGGCAGGTAGGGCATCATCCGGAACATCAGGTTCCGCAGCACGGTGAACCGCTTGCTTGCCGGGATGAACCACCGCGCCCCGTCGACGCCCTGCTTCTGGCACGCCTCCACAAAGTCCTTCATCCGTACGTCGTAGTGCCCGAACGCCGCGACATGATCCCCGCCGGCCGCGTGCAGCTCGCCGGCCAGTACGTACGCTCCCACGATCGCGAGGCTCGTACCCATCCCGGACAGCGGCGAAGCGCAGTACCCGGCGTCACCGCACAATGCAACCCGGCCGCGCGAGTAGCTGTCCAGCTTGATCTGGCTGATCGAGTCGAAGTAGAAGTCCGGCGCGGTCCGCAGCCCGTCCAGCAGCCGCGGCACCTCCCAGCCGATCCCCTGGAACTGCTGCTCGACGATCGCCTTCTGTGCTGCTGCGTCGCGCCGGTCGTACGTCAGTGGCTCGGACGTGAAGTAGAACAAGGCCTTCGCCTCGGCGTTGTCGCGGGCGCTGTACGTACCGACGGTCTTGCCCGGTACGTTCAGGATCTGCCCGGTGTGGTCGAGACCGAGGTGGTTCTCGACGGTGCAGACCGAGGCGTAGTACCCGAGGTCATGGACGTACGACGATTCCGGGCCGAACGCGAGCCGCCGTACGTTGGAATGCAGCCCGTCCGCGCCGATCACGAGATCGAACCGCCGCTTCGTACCGCTGTCGAAGACCACGTCCACGCCCGAGTCGTCCTGCGTCAGCTCCGCGATCGAGTCGTTGAACACGTATTCCGTCGTGTCGCGGGTGAGGTCGTACAGGATCTCGACCAGGTCGCCGCGGAGGATCTCCAACTCGCCGCTGAACGCCTCGACCGAGGTTGCCGCCGCGGTCTTGCCGGACTCGTTCACGTACGTCATCGCGCCCATCCGGGTGGCGCGCTCCTGGACCGCGGACAGGATGCCCATCCGCTCCAGCACAGCCATCGACGCGCCGCGGAAGTCGACTGCGTAGCCGCCGGGTCGTGGGGCCGGCGCCCGCTCGATCACGGTCGTCTCGTACCCGTACCGCTGGAGCCAGTAGGCCAGCGCCGGACCCGCCACGCTCGCGCCTGAGATCAGAACCGTTGTCATCGTGCACCCCTCCGGAAGCTTGGTTGGTGCGACGACTGTACGGCGGCCTTAGACGTTTGTGCAAGACGTATGTATGAGACGAGCGTGTTAGGGTCTGGGCATGGGAAACCGCGAGGCCCTGGTCGAGGGTGCGAAGTCGTGTCTGCTGGAGAAGGGCTACAGCCGTACGACGGCGCGCGACATCGCGACCGCTGCCGGGGTGAGCCTGGCGGCGATCGGGTACCACTTCGGGTCCAAGGACGCGCTGCTCAACGAGGCACTCCGCGAGCTGCTCATCAACGAGTGGGCGACCGAGGTCGCAGCCACGACGACGACCGGCCCCGGCGCGGCTGACGCGCACTCGGACGGCGCGAACGCGGAGGCAGCGCGGGCGGCTGCACGGGTGCCGTACGAGCAATTCGTGGGGACCTGGGGTCAGATCGCCGAGAGCCTCCAGAACCCGCGGATGCGGGCGTTGTGGACGGCTCAGTTCGAGGTGCTCAGCCTCGGAGGGAGCATGCCGGAGCTGGTCGCGGACCTGGCCAAGATGCAGGGCGAGGCACGCGAAGGGCTCGCACAACTGTTCGGCGGTGTCGGCCCGGATGCCGGCCCCGAGGAGGTTCAGGCGATCGGCTCACTGCTGCAGGCGATGCTGCTCGGCGTCGTCGCGCAGCGCATGTTCGATCCAGACAGCGCTCCGAGCGGCGAGGAGCTCGCCCGATCGCTCCATGCGCTCGCCGATCGGATCAATCCCAGCGCATAGCCATCGGGTTGTCCGGTGGGACCAGGCCGTCCGCCATCAGTACGGCGCTCAGGGGTCGTACGAGGTCGTGCAGCTCCGTCGTCAGCTCGTCACCGAGCGCCTGCCAGCCTTGGTCGGCGAGGGCGTCCGTGGTGTCCTCGACCTGCTGGCGCAGCGCGTGCCCGGCCGGTGTCAGCGACCCGGAAGCGTCCAGCAGACCGCGCGCCCGCAGATCGTCCGAAGCTGCAGCCCACTCCTCGTCGCTCCACCGGCGGCTGGCCTGGAAGACCTCCTTCGAAGGGCCACTCGCGGCGGAGATCGTCACGAGCGCCTGACAGGGACTGAGGCCGGCCGTGACTAGCGCCGCGACGTGCCCGTCGCCGCGCGACTCCCGCAGAATCGTGATCGCCTGCCAGAGCGCCGTCGCCGGATCGGTTGGCCACTCCAACGCTGCGTTCGCCGCGGCGAGCGGCCGCCCGGCGGTCGGCGCCAGCTCGGCAGCCTGCCGGGCGAGCGCCGCGGCCCGGTCGAACGTGGCGTCCGGGAACAGTCGACGTACGGCGCTGTCAACCGCCATCAGGCGCGCGTCGAGGAGCTGGGACGGGGTGGCGTAGCTCCACGCGTCCGGGAGCGAGCGCGCGACCATCGCCGGATGGAAGTTGTAGAACACCGCGGCCACGATCTCCGGCCCGACCGCGCCGAGCGGCGCCGCACGGCAGCCGAAGTAGCTCATCCAGCCGCCTTTGAGCCCGAGCGCGTCGGTCGCCTTCCGCGTCTCAGGCGCAAAGTACGTGATCGCGTGAAACGGTTCGAGCGACTTCCATAGGTGGCGGGCGCGATTCATGTCAGCGGACGGTACATGACGTGCAACCCGACGTACCCGAGTGTGGGGTGGTCGAAGGCTTCGGGGACGGTGCCGGCGATCCGGAAACCGAGGGTCTGCCAGAGGTGTACGGCGGGTTCGTTGGTCTCCACCACCGCGTTGAACTGGATCGAGCGGAACCCGGTCCGCCCGGCCCACTCGATCATGTCCTCGCAGAGCAGCCGGCCGACGCCGCGGCCGCGGGCCTTGCCGTCGACCATGAAGCTCGCGCTGGAGACGTGCGCTCCGGGGCCGGGGCGGTTCGGGTACATGTTCGCGCTGCCGAGAACGGTGCCGTCGGCATCGACCGCGACCGTCGTCCGCGCCAGCAGAGAAGTCGACGGCGACATCCACAGCGCCTCGGCCTGCTCCCTGGTGAGATTCGGGTCGTACGTGTAGGTCTCGCGCGCCGTGACGATCTCGTGGAAGAACGGCCAGATCGCCGTCCAGTCCTCGGGCCGGGCGTCCCTGATTTCGATAGTCATTGGGAGAAGCATCACCCGCGATGCACCCGATG
>DASSDE010000579.1:0-6101 GCA_035697365.1 Kribbella sp.
CAGGCCCTTGGCCCGCGCGGTCCGGATGTAGTCCTCGCTGAGCGCCTCGACCATCGAGCCGCGCGAGTATCTGGCGTACGAGACGCAGTTGTAGACGCCGAGCACCAGCCAGGGTGTCAGCAGGCCGGCGACCCACTTGCCCGGATTCTCCGACGGCGGAGTCCATTCACCGCGCGGAAGGATCGGATACAGCACGGTCAGGTACAACGCGACCATCAGCGCGACGATGTAGTACGGCACCGAGCTGATCACCAGCGTGCTGGTCATCAGGGCCCGGTCGCGCAGAGTCCCTCGACGTTTCGCGGCCATCGAGCCGACAAAGACGCCGATCGTCAGCACCAGGACCGCGTACCCGACCACCAGCGACAATGTCACCGGGAACCGGGTCTTGATCATGTCGGTGACCGGCCGGTCGTTCTTGAACGAGAAGCCCAGGCACGGCACCGCGCAGTGCTGCTTGACCCCGGAGGTCGTGAAGTCCCGTCCGGTGAAGATCCCGCCCGCGTAGTCGGCGAACTGCTTCACCTTCGGCTGGTCGAGATGCAAGTTGGCCTTGATCTCGTTGTAACGCTGCTGCGAGCACTGCCGCTCGCCGCAGATCGCACCGGCCGGGTCGGTCGGTGCAATGAAGAACAGCGCGAAGGTCGCGATCAGTGTTGCCAGCACGACACTGAGCGCGCTGACCAGCCGACGCGCCACGAAATAGAGCACGGGATTTGTCTCCTCACCGATCGGCGTGGTGCCCGGACTTATGGTCCAGGCACCACGCCACCGTTCAGTGGATCAGATCAGGACTGCTTCAGGAACATCGACGTGAACTCGAAGATGCCCTGCGTCGGGTCGTTGATCGCGTGCCCGATGTTCGTGCCTGCCGGCATGTTGGAGGAGCTGTAGTAGAGCGGCAGAACCGGGAGGTACTTCTCCAGGATCTCCTTGTCGATCTTGCCCCACTCCTTCAGCTGCTCGTCCGGGCTCTTCGCCGTGATGGCGTCGATCTCGGCGTCCAGCGCCTTGTCCTCCAGCTGACCGACGCTGTTGCCCAGCGGGATCGCGTCGGACTTGAACAGCACCGGGAACCAGCTGGTGCCGCTCGGCCAGTCGGAGCACCAACCGGTCGGGGTCTTGCCGATGTTGACCGGAGCGTCCTGCTTGCCCGTGTAGGTACGGATCTGGGCCTTCGGGACACCGATCGCGCGGACCTTGAAGCCGGCCTTCTCGAACGCCTGCT
This sequence comes from Kribbella sp., assembly GCA_035697365.1. Taxonomy (GTDB): domain Bacteria; phylum Actinomycetota; class Actinomycetes; order Propionibacteriales; family Kribbellaceae; genus Kribbella. The sequence goes on from DASSDE010000579.1 coordinate 1,229, forward strand.
TGCGCAGCTGGGTGGTCTGCGTCGAGATCTTGTCGTCGATCGAGTAGTACCAGCTGAGCTCGAAGTTCGACTTGCCGATCTTGGCCAGCTCGTCCTTGACCTCCTTGGCGACCGCCGGGTCGTCGGCGCCCTTACCGGTTCCGTTCAGGCCCGGCAGCTCGAACTTCTCGTAGCCCGGGACGGCCGGCGGCAGGATCGTGGACGACGGCGGGTCGTCGGTCGGGTTCAGACCGGCAACCTTGCGCCACGAGTCGTACGGGTGCGCCTTGGCGATCAGCTTGCGGACGTCCAACGGAATCTTCCGGGTGTCCATCGTGTACATGATGTTGCACGGGGACTGACCCTTGACGAGCTGCGACTGGTCCTTGACCTCAGGAAGCAGCGAGACGTCCAGGTTCTCGTAGTTCACCGCGTTCGCGTCCGGACCGGAGCTGGCCAGCACCTGGCGCTGGGCCTTGATCAGGTCCTGGCTGAACTTGAAGTCCCAGCCGTCGACGTACTGGTGCCGCACCGGGTCGGTGTTCGGGTCCCAGCTCGGGTTCCGGGTGAGCTTGAGCTCGGTACCCGGGGTGTACGACGCGACCTGGTACGGGCCGGTCGTCATCGGGTGCTGCTCGTAGTTCTTCTGGGTGTCCTTCGCCTTCGGGATCGGCGTGAACATCGGGAAGGCCGCGTAGTACGGCAGGTCGTCGAACTTCTTCGCCAGGTGGATGACCAGGGTGTGGTCGTCCGGCGTCTCGACACCGGCGTACTTGTCGCCACCGGCAACGTACGGGCCCTTGTAGGTGTCGCCGTCCTTGAAGAACTGCAGCTGGTACGTGGGTCCGGCGTCGTACAGCTCGTGCGCGAACGACCGCTTGATCGCGTACGCGTAGTCCTCGGCCTTGACCGGGGTGCCGTCCATGTACTTGATGCCCTGCTTGAGCTTGAACGTCCAAGTCAGGCCGTCGTCCGAACGCGTACCGAGGTCCTCGGCGAGGTCCGGAACCAGCACCGGCTTGTGATCCGGGCCGTCCAGGCGGTACTGGGTCAGACCGCGGTAGAACAGCTTGCCGATCTGGTTACCGTCGACGTAGTAGATGTTCGTCGGGTCGAAGGTGTCCGGGGTGGTGTCGGACAGCACGGTGATCGTGCCGCCCTTCTTCGCGCCGTCTACGTCAGGGGCCGGACCTTTCGCAGTGGGGTCCGTAGCCTTGATTTGGGCGCCGCCCACATTGTTCGTGTCGCCCTTGTTGCCGCTGTTCGAGGACGGGCTGCCACAGGCCACGGCGGCCAGCATGACCGTCGCCGCAACCGCGGTTATCCGTTTCCACTGCATGGTCGGGTTTCTCCTTTTCTGCCGCTGGGGCAATCGCCGAACTACCGGCGAGTCTTGGGGTCGAAGGCGTCCCGGACCGCGTCTCCGAGCAGGGCCAGCGAGAGCACCAGACCGGTGATCCCGACAACAGGCAGCCACAGATACAGCGGATCGGCCTTGAACCAGTTGGTGGCGACGGAGATCGTCTGGCCCCAGGAGGGCTTCGGTTCGACCAGTCCGACACCGAGGAACGACAAACCAGCCTCTGCCGTGACGTACGCGGGCAGCGACAGCGAGGCCGAGATGACGATCGGGGCGACCAGGTTCGGCAGCAGCTCCTTGAACAGGACCTGCCGGGTCGGCACACCGATTGCCTTGGCGGCGAGCACGAACTCACGTTCGCGCAACGACAGCACCTCGCCGCGGATGATCCGGGCCAGGCCGGCCCAGCCGAAGAACGCCAGCACGAAGATCAGTACGTAGAACCGGATGTTCGCCTGATCCTCGGGGGTGAGGTTGAACGAGCCGCCACGCATCGACTCGACGATCGGCACCAGCGCGATCGCGAACAGCAGGTACGGCAGGCTCAGTACGAAGTCGATCAGCCAGGAGATCACCCGGTCGACCCAGCCGCCGAGGAAGCCGGCCAGCAGGCCCATCACGACACCGACCGCGGTGCCGATGACGGTCGCGACGAACGCGATGATCAGCGACGGCTGCGCGCCGTACACCCAGCGCGCGAAGTTGTCCCGGCCGGTCTTCGGCTCGATGCCGAACCAGTGCTGGCCGGTGATCCCGATCGTCGGGTAGCCGTACTCGTCGATCAGGTCGGTGTTGAATGTGTGCACGTCCTGACCCTCGAGCCTGGTCAGCAGCGGCGCCAGCACGGCGATCAGGATGAAGAACAGCACGACCGACGCACAGATCACCGCGACCCGGTCCTTGCGGAGCCGGTCGAAGGCGATCCGGCCCGGGGACTTGCCGTGCGGAGTGGCGGCCGTGCGGGCCGGTTCCGCCGAGGCCGGGTGTTCTTCGACCCCTACGGTCGAGTCGGGCGACCCAATACTCATTCGCACTCCGTCAGTTCAGTCGGCCGGATTTCGGTCGGTTGATCCGGCACTTATCTCCTGGATAGCGTGCCGAGCCTTTGCTGTGTGGCGGGCTCTGGTCAAATCCCCTTGACAACCGAATCCCCCACAACCGCGCGCTAGCTTGCCTGACACTGTGACACCAAACCAGCGGTGCCCGGCACCAGTGCACGAATCGTTACCGGAACGGGTACTCGAACGGAACATTTGCTCCGTTTCGTCACCCAATGCAGTCAATCCTTCGCAAAACGCGTCGGCACAGCACCGACAGTGTCCATTTTGTGCCAGGTTCTTACACAGTGTGACGAACTGGCGCGTTCGGTCGCAGTCAGTGGCACCGGTCGGTTAACGCACATGAACCGTCACGAACGGCGGTTTCACCACGTCGAAGATTTCCTGCCGGCCACGGATGTCGACACTCACCTGATCGCCCTCTTTCACCGACGCGTCGAGCAGTGCCAACGCAACGCCTTTCTTCAGCGTCGGTGAGAACGTTCCGGAGGTGACTTCACCGAGTGCCGTCCCCGATTGGTCCAGAACGGCCATGTGCGGCCGCGGAATACCGCGCCCGGCGGCGCGCAGGCCGCGCAGGATCCGGGCCGGGCCGCGCTCTTTCTCGGCGCGCAGCGCGGCGTCGCCCCAGAAGTGCTCCTTCTTCCAGCCCACGGCCCAGCCGGACCGGGCCTGGACCGGCGTAATGTCCGGCGAGATGTCCTGGCCGTGCAGCGGGTAGCCCATCTCGGTCCGCAGCGTGTCCCGCGCGCCCAGTCCGGCCGGGACGATGCCGTACTGTTCACCGGCCTTCAGCAGCGCGTCGAAGACCGCCACCGCGCCCGCATTCGGTACGACGAGCTCGTAGCCGCGCTCGCCGGTGTAGCCCGTACGGCAGACCACGACCGGCGTACCGCCGACATCGGCAGTCGCGAAGGCCATGTAGTCGTGACCGATCGGCAGGCCGATCGCTGACACCACGTCGTCGCTGTTCGCGCCCTGGACCGCGAGGATCGCGTAGTCGTCGTGCACGTTCGTCACCTCGACGCCCTCCGGGGCGTCGGCCTGGAGCAGCCGGACCACCTCGGCGGTGTTCGCGGCGTTCGGGATCAGGAACACGTCGTCGTCGGCGTGCAGGTACGCGATCAGGTCGTCGACCACTCCCCCGCGCGGGTTGCAGCACAGTGTGTACTGCGCCTGGCCGGGCGCGATCTTGCCGAGATCGTTGGTCAGGCAACTGTTCACGTACGCGGCGGCGCCCGGACCCTTCACGGTCGCCTTGCCGAGGTGGCTGACGTCGAAGACGCCGACCGACGTCCGGACCGCGGTGTGCTCGGCCACCACGCCGCTGTACTCCAAGGGCATCTCCCAGCCGCCGAACTCGGCGAACTTCGCTCCGAGGGCGACGTGCCGCTCGTGCAACGGGGACTTCTTCAAATCGGCCGGCTGTGTCGGTGACGTGGTCATGGAGCGCAAACTACCCGACGCGTAGCATGCGGGAGCAGCTTGCACGTACCGTCACGACCGGCCGTCTGAGTCGCCGGTCAAGGAGGACTGAGGATTTCGTGACCACCATCACCCTGAGCAAGTCCGATGCCGCCGGCGTCAAGACCGACGCCGTGGTCATCGGCGTGGTCAAACTCGGCGGCGCCGTCACTCTGCCGGCCGGCACCGAGTCGCTGAACGCCGCGTACGGCGGGAAGTTGGTGGAGGTGCTGTCCGGCCTCGGCGCCACCGGCAAGGTAGGAGAGGTGACCAAGGTGCCCGGCCCCAAGCCGGGCAGGTCCGCGACGCTGATCGCGGTCGGCCTGGGTTCGGCACCGGACGATTCGCTGAAGACCGAGGACCTGCGGGCCGCGGCCGGCACCGGCGTGCGCGCCGTGAAGACCTCGCAGTCGGTCGCGTTCGCACTGCCGGCGCCGGACGCCGAGTGCGTGCGGGCGATCGCCGAGGGCGCGCTGCTGGGGCGCTACGCGTTCACGGCGTACAAGTCGGGTGACGGTGCGGACGACGTACCGGGCGACCTGATCGTGCTCACCGACCTGGCCCGGAACAAGGACGCCAAGGCCGCGCTCGAGCGCGCCCAGGTGACCGCTGATTCCGTCGCCCAGGTGCGGGACTGGGTCAACACGCCGCCGTCGGACCTGCACCCGGCCGAGTTCGCCGCCGACGCCGTCAAGCTCGGCAAGGAGTACGGCGTCAAGGTCGAGGTCCTCGACGAGAAGGCGCTCGCGAAGGGTGGGTACGGCGGAATCCTCGGCGTCGGCCAGGGCTCGGTGCACCCGCCGCGGCTGGTCCGGCTGACCTACACCCCGCGTAAGGCCGTCACACACCTCGCGTTCGTCGGCAAGGGCATCACCTTCGACTCCGGCGGCCTGTCGCTGAAGACGTCGAACGGCATGGTGAGCATGAAGTCCGACATGGCCGGTGCGGCCGCGGTGATCGGCGCGACGCTGGCGATCGCGCGGCTCGAGCTGCCGGTCCGGGTGACGGCGTA
>DASSDE010000580.1:0-3004 GCA_035697365.1 Kribbella sp.
AGCGCGCCGGGACAAACTCCGGCGTCGTCGTCTCTACAGCGCGCTGCAACATGTCAATCACGATAGCAGCAAATCAGCTCGGTTCGTCCAGTTCGAGACCTACCGGCCGGATCAGGCCCTCTTGCGCAACGGACGCGACGAGGCTGCCGGCCTGGTTGTAGAGGCGGCCGGTCGCGAACCCGCGGGCGCCGGACGCGGACGGCGACGACTGGTCGTACAGCAGCCATTCGTCGGCCCGGAACGGGCGATGGAACCACAGCGCGTGGTCCAGCGACGCAGGCTGGATCCGGCGGTCGCCGATCACGATGCCGTGCGGGAGCAGGCTCGCGCCGAGAAGCGTCAGGTCGCTGGCGTACGCGAGTACGCACGCGTGCAGCGCCGGCTCGTCGCGGAGCTTGCCGGCGGCACGGATCCAGAACTGCCGGCCGGTCACACCCGCCAGCCGTACGTCGAGGGCAGCCCACTCCCGGTCCCAGTCGGCGGCGGACCGGCCGCTCTGCGCCTCCAGAACGGTCGCAAGGCGCGGCGCCTCCTCGGGCGGTACGACGTCGTCCGGCATCGGGTCCTGGTGATCGAGCCCGGGCTCGGGCCGCTGGAACGACGTGGACATGTAGAAGATCGGCTTGCCGTGCTGCGACGCGACCACCCGCCGGCTGCTGAACGATCCCCCGTCGCGCGTCGACTCCGCGCGGTACACGATCGGCACCGAGGTGTCGCCGGCGCGCAGGAAGTACCCGTGCAGGGAGTGCACCACGCGCTCCGCATCGACCGTCCGGCTGGCCGCCGCGAGCGCCTGGCCCAGCACCTGCCCGCCGAACACCCGCTGCATCGAGGTCTGCGGCTGACGACCCCGGTACAGGTCGACGTCGATCATCTCCAGGTCGAGCAGCTCGACCAGATCCTCCAGCGACTCAGGCATGCCTCATCCTGACAGCATCAGCCCGCCGCCACCGCCACACCCACTGTGCAAACCATCACGTCGTTCGCGGGGGCGGGTTAGTTGTCGTCTTCGCGGTTGAGGTCGGCGAGGAACTGTTCTACCTCGGCGCCTAGCTCGTCGGCGGATGGAGTGGAGTCGGCGAGGAGGCTTTTGCGGCTCAGGGAGCCGGCTGCGGCGTCGTACTGCGTTTCGAGAGCCTTGACGACCGCCGAGGCGTCCTCGGAGGCGTCGACCTGCTCATCGACCAGCCGGCCGGTGATGGCGGCCTCGTCGAGCAGGGCCTTGCTAGGGAGCAGCAGGCCGGTCGCGGCGGAGATCGCGTGTACGAGCGCGAGTGCCGCACTCGGGAACCGGTTCTCGGCCAGGTAGTGCGGGACGTGCACCGCGAAGCCCATCGCGTCCTTGCCGGCCTCGCCCAGGCGGACCTGGAGCATGGTGCCGGCGCTGGACGGCAACTGCATCTCGCCGTCCCAGATGTTCGACCGGGTGACCAGCTCGGGCCGCGTCGCGTGCGCCGTCAGACCGAGCGGCCGCGTGTGCGGAACCCCCATCGGAATACCGTGCACACCGACCGTGAGCGTCACGTTGTAGAGGTCGATCAGCTGCCGGACGGCGCCGGCGAACCGGTCCCAGTGGTTGTCCGGCTCGACACCCTCGAGCAGCAGAAAGTCGACACCCGCGTCGTCGGTCACCAGGTGCAGTGACAGGTGCGGCGGGGTGTAGTCGGTGAACCGGTCCTCCGCGAAGGTCACCTCGGGCCGCCGCGCACGGTAGTCGTGCAGCAGGTCGACATCGAAACGAGCCAGCAACCGGTGCTCGAGCACCTCGAGCAGGTGGTCGGCGGTCACGCGACCCGCCTGGCCGGCGTCCATGAAGCCGTCCAGCGAGTGCACCAGGACCTTCGGCGTCGCCGCCGGGCCGGTCGCCACCGACTCGTCGACGATCTCGTAGAGGTCGTCCGGTCGCAGCATCGTCGTCTCCTTCTTCGCAGTTGCCGGTAGGCACTTACAGTTTCCCAACGCCCCGGCCGCGCGGACAAATTCCGTCCAGCAGGAAAGATGCGGAAAGATTTCTGGCGGTTCCACGACCCGGTCCTCGGCGCGACAGCTCGGAAAGCGCTTGCTAGGTTGTCAGCGTGAGCCTCGAACCACGCCCCGCCCTGACCGTCATGCTGGCGATGAGCGACAGCACCCGCGCCCAGGTGCTTGTGCCGCCGGTCCGCCAGCGTCTGGACGCCGTCGCCACCGTCCTGCCGATCGGCCCCGGTGACGGCTTCCTCGCCGATCCCGCCGTACGGGCGGCACTGCCGGACGTCGACGTACTGCTGACCGGGTGGGGCTGCCCACGGATCGGGCCGGAGGTCCTGGACGCGGCACCGAAACTGCAGGCGATCCTGCACGCGGCCGGCTCGGTCAAGGCGATCGTGGATCCGGCCGCCTTCGAACGCGGCATCCAGGTCTCGTCGGCGGCCACCGCGAACGCGCAGCCGGTCGCGGAGTTCACGGTCGCGGCGATCGTGATGGCCGGGAAGCGGGCGTTCCGGCTCGCGGCGCAGTACCGGCTGGAGCGGCGCAAGGGTGACGCGCACGGGATGCCGGGCAACTACGGTGCGACAGTCGGCCTGCTCGGAGCGTCGCGGATCGCGAGGATGGTTGCCGAGCGGCTGCGTTCGTTCGATCTGCACGTACTGATCAGCGACCCCTACCTGACCGCAGGCGAGGCTGCGGCGCTGGGCGCGGAGCTGGTCGACAACGACACGCTCTTCGCCCGTAGTGACATCCTGAGCGTGCACGCGCCGTTGCTGCCCGAGACGGTGGGCCTGGTCGATGCCCGGCTGCTCGGTCTGCTGAAGGACGACGCCGTACTCATCAACACCGCCCGCGGCAAGATCATCGATGCCGGCGCGCTGCTCGCCGAGTGCGCGTCCGGCCGGATCGACGCGGTCCTCGACGTCACCGACCCGGAACCGTTGCCGCCGGACTCGCCGCTGCTCGACCTGCCGAACGTCTTCGTCACCCCGCACGTCGCCGGTGCCGTCGGCAACGAGATCGCCCGCCTCGGCGA
>DASSDE010000581.1:0-5008 GCA_035697365.1 Kribbella sp.
GTAGGCCTTCACCGGACGGCTGGCCACCACGTCGACGCCGTCGACGACGCCGGCGGCGGTCGGCGACGCGATCGAGGTGATGCACGAGTCGGCCGCGGCCTTGGTCATCGGTGCGGACTTGGCCGCCCACGAGTGTGCGCCGCTCGGCCCGGCGGCCGATGCCGGGACGGATGCGACCGCCGCGGAGATCAGGCCGACGCCGGCCAGCGCAAGCGCAAAGCGCTGCAACTTCATAGGTTCCCCCTCAGAAAACTGCTCTCGGTCCCCCCGAGATCGCGCTGACTATAGCTGACGCCGAAGACTCTGACGACGGACTTGCAGCAAGCTGCAGAAGTGGCTCTGTACGCAGGCAGAACCCCGGTCTACCGACCGGTAAGGGCCTGTTTCAGCGACTTCTGCCTGCCTGGGGATCCATCACCACGGTCCGCTTCTCGATCCGCTTCTGTCCGGCCTGCTCAGGGGTCAGCGGGACGACCCGTTGGACGAAGACGCCGGGCAGGTGGATCGCGTCCGGGTCGAGGGCGCCGGTCTCGACGACGCGCTCGGCCTCCACGATCGTCAGCCGGCCGGCCATCGCTGCGATCGGGTTGAAGTTCCGCGCCGCCGCGTGGAACACGCAGTTCCCGGCGCGATCGGCGACCGCCGCGCGAACCAGGGCGACGTCGGTGACGATCGCCTCCTCGAGCAGCATCTCGCGGCCCTGGATCGTCCGCACCTCCTTCGGCGGCGACGCGAGCGCCACCGTGCCGTCCGGCGCGTACCGCCAGGGCAAACCACCGTCGGACACCAGCGTGCCGACGCCGGTCGGTGTGAAGAACGCCCCGATTCCCGCACCGCCGGCACGCAGCCGTTCGGCCAGCGTGCCCTGCGGGGTCAGTTCAACCGTCAGTTCACCCGCGAGGTACTGGCGCGCGAACTCCTTGTTCTCGCCGACGTACGACGCGATCACCCGGCTGATCCGCCCGCGCTCCAGGAGCAGGCCGAGACCCGCGCCGTCGACACCGCAGTTGTTCGACACCACGGTGAGGTCCCGCGCGCCCTGCTCTAGCAGCGCCTCGATCAGGAACCACGGGATCCCGGCCAGCCCGAACCCACCGACCGCGAGGCTCGCGCCGTCCGGGATGTCGGCAACCGCCCGCGCCGCAGTGCCAACGACCTTGTCCAGGCTCATGCACTCGACGGTAGGCCGCCACGACCAATAGGGAGAAATACCCGTATCCGCCCGATCAAGACTCTGCGAATATGAATCAGTGGAGCTTCGTCACCTGCGGTACTTCATCGCCGTCGCCGAGGAACGGCACTTCGGTCGTGCCGCGGCCCGGCTGCACATGGCCCAGCCGCCGCTGTCGCAGCAGATCCGCCGGCTGGAGAGCGAGCTCGGCCTGCAACTCCTCCGCCGTACGACGAGACGCGTCGAGCTCACGCCCGCAGGCGAGGCGTACCTGCTCCGCGCCCGGCAGATCCTGGCCGCGGTGTCGTCGGCGGCCGGTGAGGCGCAACGGGTCGCCGCCGGGCTGCAGGGGCGGCTGGTGATCGGGTGCGTCGGCTCCGCGACATACAGCCTGCTGCCGCAACTGGTGCGGACATTGCGCGAGGAGCTGCCCAAGGTCGAGGTCGCCGTTCAGGGCGAGATGCTGGCCCCGGATCAGGCGCAGGCACTCGCGGACGGGCGGATCGATCTGGGGCTGCTGCGGCCCCCGGTCGACGACGAGTCGCTGCGGGTCGACGTACTGCGGGCGGATCGGCTGATCGTCGCCGTACCGGACGGGCACCGACTGGCGGGCCGACGGCGGATTCGGCTGCCGGAGCTGGCCGGCGAGGACTTCGTGATGCACGCGGGCGGCGGGCGTTCGGTGATGTACGACACCGTGCTCGCGCGCTGTCGTGAGGCCGGATTCGAGCCGCTGATCCGGCACGAGGTGTCCGAGACCTCCACGCTCGTGACGTTCGTGGCGGCCGGGCTCGGGATCGCGATCGTACCGGAGCCGGTCCGCGAGCTGCTCGTACCGGGGATCGCTTATCGCGCGCTCACCGGCCTCGCGAGTGTCGAGTTGGCGGCCGCCACCCGGGCGGACGACGACGCGCCACACCTGGCGCGGGCAGTCGCTGTTCTCAAAGGACTGGTTCAGTAGCTTTCAAGGTCAGGACGACCTCGTTGCGGTGCAGCCTGAGGCTGCCACCCGCGGCCTCGGCGCAACGGCGCGCGATGTCCAGGCCGAGGCCGGTGGAGCCGCGATCGCTCCGGCCGCGTTCGCCTGCACCCAAAGGGATTCCGGGACCGTTGTCGGCGACAACGATCCGGATGACGCCGTCGTCTCGGGTCAGCGTGATGCGGGCCGGCGTCCCGTCGGGAGTGTGCGCGACGACGTTCTCCACCAGTGCATCCAGCGCCGCGCCGAGATCCTCGGCGGCGGACCGCACCGTCGCCGGGGCATCCGGCAGGTCCAGCGCGAGCTCCCGGCCCTGGTCCTCGAACAGCGGCTCCCAGAACGCGGCCCGCTGCCGGGTCACCTCGACCGCATCCGAATGCGGTACGCGACCCTCGCGCTGCGGCCGGCGGGCGGCGCTGATCACCGCGGTCAACGTCCGTTCGAGGCTGTTGACCTGGGTGTTCAGCTCCTCGGCACTCTCCCGGTCGGGCAGCGCCTCGACCTGCAGCCGGAGCGCGGTCAGGGGTGTCCGCAGGCGGTGCGAGAGGTCGGCGACCGCCTCGCGTTCGACCGCGATCACCTCGTCGATCCGGTCCGCCAGCCCGTTCAGCGCGGAACCGACCTTCGCAACCTCGGCCGGGCCGGTCGTCGGCGCGCGGGCGTCCATGTCACCGCGGGCCAGGCGTTCGGCCGTACTCGCCGTCTCCTCCAGGGGGCGTGCGAGGCGGCGCGACACCAGTTCGGCGCCGACGATGCTGAGCAGCAGGACGAGCAGGCTGCCGCCGACGAGGATCAGGATCCTCGGCACCACGCCGGCGTACAGCTCGTCGGCGGTCAGGTAGAGACAGACCGATGCGGTGCCCTTCGGCGTACCGACACCGACGTCGACCGCGAGACCACCGCCCACATCGCGATAGTCGGCGTCGCCGACCTTGGGCGGTCCCTTCCGGTTGTCCGCGTCCCCGTCGTCGCGCCCGTACCCGGCCGGCAGAGTCTTCGGCGTCGGTACCCCGCCCGGCGGCGGATCGCCCAGCGTGGTGCCGTCGGGCATTCGTACCGAGATCCGCCCCGGCGCGTCCGGGAGCCCGTTGATGTACGCCGTGATGTCGTCGTTCGTGTGGTCCCTGTCGCCGACGTAGTACGCCACGGTCTCGGCCCGGTTCCGCGCCTTGTCCTTGGACTCGCCGGCCGTCGAACTGCGCAGCAGGATCACCAGCGGTACTGCGAACGCGAGCACGACCAGCGTGGTCATGCCCACCGAGAGGAAGAGGATGCGTCGGCGCATCAGCCGTCCAGGTCAGGTACGGCGAGCTTGATGCCAACGCCACGCACACTGTGCAGGAACCGCGGCGCGGCCGCTGTCTCGCCGAGCTTCCGCCGCAACCACGACAGGTGTACGTCGACAGTCCGGTCGCCACCGCCCCACGGCAGCCCCCAGACCTCCGCGAGCAGCTCCCGCTTGCTCACCACAGCACCGGGACGTCGCGACAACGCCAGCAGTAGGTCGAACTCCTTGCGGGTCAGCTCCACCGCAGCCCCGTCCACGGTCACCTCACGGCTGCGCGGATCGATCCGCAGACCGCCGACCTCGACCGTCGATTCGCCCTGCTGGTCGTGCCCGAGCCGCCGCAGTACGGCCCGGATCCGGGCATCCATCTGCGCGGCACTGAACGGCTTGATCACGTAGTCGTCCGCACCGGCGTCGAGGAGCCGTACGACACTCGCATCGTCGTCGCGCGCCGTCGCCACGATCACCGGTACGTCGCTGACCGCGCGGACCATCGCCAGCACGTCCCGCCCGTCGAGATCCGGGAGCCCCAGGTCGAGCAGCAGCACCTCGGGCTTCTCACGCGCCACCGCCGCCACCCCGTCGGCGCCGGCCGCGACCGCAGAGACCACGTGCCCGGCCGCCGTCAGGGACTTGCCCAGCGACGCCCGGATCGCATCATCGTCCTCGACCAACAGCACCCGCGCCATGAAACCGAGCGTAACCGCCGACCCCGCCCCCGATCCTCAAGCCGCCGTTAAGCAGACCTCCGGGGTGGCTTGAGGCCGGTGGTGCGCAGCTCCAGGCCGGCAAGCTCGGCGATCACGTCGGCGTCGCCGTTGCGCCAGGCGGCGACCGGATCGTCGGTGATCTTCGCGAGTTTGTGCATCGGCTGGTTCGCCATCGCCCGCAACGCGAACAGGTCCAGATCCGCGGCGTTGTCGATGAACTTCCGCGCCGCGGTCGCCCGCCGCGAGAACCGGATCCGCCGCGGCATCCAGATCAGTACGGCGAACAACACCGGCAACCCGATCGTCACCCCTGCGAGCACCAACGCCAACTGGTCCACCGCGTGCGCCTGGTCCCGCCCCGCCTGCGCGAGCTTGCCCGCCGCACCCGCGGCCCCGTCGATCGGCGACCGCAACTCGTCCCCCACCGCCGGTACCTTCCCGATCGGCTCGGACATCTTCCGCAGCTCACCGGCGAGCCCGTCGCCCGCCTCGGCGGCCTTCCGCCCCGGCTCCCCCAGCCCCTCGGTCATCCGGTGCACCAGCAACCCCAGCTCCACGCAGAGCCAGACCCACCCCACCAACACCACGTCGCCCACCACCTGCCGGACGCGCTGCGCACCAACGTCGGAGTAGACCTTCACGACACCCCGCCCTTCGCTAGCCGGCGCAAGAACAAGTACCCGGCAACGGGGACCGGCACGCCCGAAAGATTGCTGCGGAGGTTCCAGAGCAGGGGGTAGTAGCGCAGGTCCAACCGGCTGCGCAGGTAGTTGGCTCCTGAGGAACCTCCCGTGCCCGGCTTGGTGCCGATCATCCGCTCGACCATCACGACATGCCGGGCGCGCCAGGCGGCGGCGAGT
>DASSDE010000582.1:0-3788 GCA_035697365.1 Kribbella sp.
TTGCTGATCGTGATCCTGCTGCTGAACGGTGGCCTGCCAGGCGGAGGTGGCAGTGACCAGCCAGAAGCGCAGAACACGGCAGTTGGCAACCTCAGCGCCTGCAAGAAGGGCACCGACCTGCAGTCGAACTCGAACTGCCGATTCGTCTTCTACCAGAACTCGATCGAGGGTTTCTGGGCCGCGGAGCTCCCCCGGCGCGGGAAGAAGTACACCCGCGCCCCGCTGCGGGTCTTCGACGGCTCGGTGAACACCGGCTGTGGCCCGGCGACGAGCGCGGTCGGCCCGTTCTACTGCCCGCCGGACCAGCGGGTGTACCTGGACATCGGGTTCTTCCAGACCCTGGAGCACGACCTCGGCGCGCGGGGCGGCGAGTTCGCCGAGGCGTACGTCGTCGCGCACGAGTACGGCCACCACGTCCAGAATCTGTACGGCATCCTCGACCGGATCAAGAGCCGGAACGGCCCGACGTCGGACTCGGTCCGCTCCGAACTGCAGGCCGACTGCCTGGCCGGCGTCTGGACCAACCACGCGACGACCGTCCCCGGCAAGAGCGGCAAGCCGCTGATCACCGAGCTCAGCGAGGACGACATCTCCCGCGGCCTGGACGCCGCCGCGTCCGTCGGCGACGACCGCATCCAGCAGAAGACCCAGGGCCAGGTCACCCCGGAAAGCTTCAGCCACGGCACCGCCGAACAGCGCATGAAGTGGTTCAAGACCGGCATGGACTCCGGCGACCTGACAGCCTGCGACACCTGGTCCGCCCGCTCCCTCTGACCAGACAACCAGAACCGCCCGGCAGCGTTTGCTGCCGGGCGGTTTCTTGGTTGGGTAGCTGTCAGGCGACCTGGGCGGGGCGGTGGTAGCCGGGTAGGAGTTCCTCGACGAGAGCGTCGGTTTCGGCCTCGGCGCCGCGGGGGCCGCCGTGCTTGGTGAGGGCGGCGTACATCTGGCCGGCCACGTTCGTGACGTCGGCGGTGGTGCCGAAGTGGGCTGCCAGGCGGAGCGTGGCGCGCCACAGCTCCTCCGAGGCCGGCGAGAAGCTGAGGCCGGTCTGCAGCGCGGTCCGGGCGAGGTTGCCGTCGTTGTGGCTGAGGGCCGACTCGGCCAGCCGCAGTGCCGCGTCGACCACGGCCTCGACCATCCGGCGCTCGATCCCGGACGCGGCGAGCCACGAGTAGCGGCCGCCGGGCAGGTTCGACCAGGCCGGGCCGTGCACCAGGCTCAGCGCCGTCGACAGCGGACCACGTGGGTCGTCCACCATCGTCGCCTGCTTCGCCAGCGTACGGAACACGTCCCAGTCGACGCGGACCACGCTGCGGTTCAGCATCCAGCGGCCCGACTCGTCGGCGTACATCGCGTCCACACCGACCCAGCGGCGGGTGTGGTCCAGCGCCGCGTCCCGGAGCTCCTGGCTGATGCCGCGCGGCCAGATCGCGCCGGCGAGCACGTTCGGGTGCACGCCGTAGTCCTGGCTGGCCAGGAACGCGATGATCTCGGTCGACAGCGCGATCCGGCCGTCGTCGATCGCTCCGCGGGCGTCCACCTCGACCGGGCCGAGCAGGTCGACCTCGACCGGCGCCGCCTGGCTCAGGTCGGTGGTCGAGAACTCGTACGCGGGCATGTCCTGCTCGGAACGGCGCTTGTCGCGGGCATCCGCCTCGGCCGCGTCGAACAGCTGGACCAGGTCCGCGAACTGCTCCGGGCTGACGCTGTGGGCGTCGACCTCGAGACCGAGCAGCCGGCAGACGGCCTGGTTCTTCTCGTCCACGACGAACCGCCACGGCGAGTTCATCACGTCACCGACCACGACCACCGCGATGCTGCGCTTGGTGTCCGCGGCCAGCCGGTTCAGCTGGTCCTGTTCCTCGGGCGACGGCGGCGCGGACACGAAGATGATCTCCGCGCCCCACAGTGCCGCGTCCGGATGCGTCATCCGGGCCTCGGCCACCGAGCCGGCGTCCCGCCGCTGGCAGGCCTGGACCTGCGCCTCGGTCCGGCGGACCACCTCGCCCATCGCGTCGTCCAGCCGGACCCAGTAGCTCAGCCGGCTCGGCGACAGCGAGGACAGGTCGTCACCGAACCCGACCATGCTGATGTGCGCGCCCTCGGACCACAGGTTCGTCGCGAGCTCCACGGCCAGCGAGCCGACCACGTCGCGGGACGCGTTGCCGACACCGCCGAACGCGACGATCCCGTTCGCGGCGTCGAGGTCGATGAGGACCGTCGCACCGTCGGCGTTCTGACCGACCGTCACCAGTGTCGGGTAGGGCGCCGGCGCGTTGACGTCGGCGTTCGGGCCGTACGCACGGCGCAGCGTCCAGCGGGTGCCCTCGGCGATGGCCTGCCACGGACCGGGCGGGTCGGGCTGCGCCTCGTACGGGTCCAGGACCAGGGTCAGCGCCCGGTCGGTCACCAACGCGGCCACGACCTTCGGCATCGGCCGGCTGAGCTGGGTCATGTCGGAGCCGAGCTTGCGCAGCGAGTTGTCCACGAACTGCGCGGTCGGTACGTCCGACGCCAGCCGCAGGCCGATCTCGGTCTGCCGATGGCCGGCGGCCTTCGGTCCCGGGCCCTGCGCCCAGCCGCGGCGGCGCTTCAGCGCCAGCGCCAGGCCGGCCGCGAGCACCGTCGCGCCGAAGCCGAAAATGCCGGCCTCCTTCAGACCGAAGCCGTTGCCGTCGGCCTCGACCGGCACCGAAACCGGCACCTGCGTACCGCCGCCGGCCGGCTCGCCCTGCTCGTTCGACCCGATGCCCGGAATGTGCGGCTCGGCGATCACGTTCGGACCGCCCGGCTTCACGTTCTTCGCGCCCGGGTCGGACTGCGAGGTGCCGATCGACAGCGACGAGCCGTGCTCGACGCCCTGCTCCGAATAGCGGCCGGGGCTGCTCGACTCGGTCGTGTGGCCGACCGTCGATTTCGTCGGCTTCGTAGCGTTCGTCTCGTTGGTCGTCTTGGTCGACGTGTTCGTGGTCGTGCTGGTGGTGGTGTGGTTGCCGACCGTCACCCGGACCGTGTGCACGCCCGGACCCTTGGCGTCGGCCGGCAGGCGCACCTGCCAGCCCGGCATGATCAGGTCCGGGTTGGTCAGCCGGCGGCCGTCCGGCTGCAGCTTGTTCTTGTTGAGGTCGTAGATCTCCTTGTAGCGACGGCCGTCACCCAGGTGCCGCTCGGCGATGTCCCACAGGCAGTCGTAGTTCCGGCCGTGCGGCGGACGGACCTCGGTGTACTTGACGACCTGACCCTTGTGGTCCTGGTTCGTCCGGACGCCGGTAGTGGTCTTGTTCGTGTGCTGGCTGCTGCCGCTGAGGAGCGTGCTGGCCGCCTCGGTCTGGCGGTACTGCGACGTCGCGGACTGCTCGTTGCCGTGCCGCGCGCTGACCGAGGTCGGAGCGGCAGGGCCACTCGTCGTCACCGCACTGGCGACCGGTACGCCGACACCCGCGCCGGCGGCGATCAGGACCACGGCGCCGATCAGCCGGCGGGCCAGCGCCTGCGAGCCGCCGCCGAGCGGGACCCGTGGCGACAGGCCGTGACCGCGGATCTCCGAGACCGCCTCCGCGATCAGGCAGACCACGAAGTGCAGCCAGGCGACCCAGATGAAGAACGCGATGATGCCGAGCACGGTCCGGATGCTCAGCTCGCTGAGCAGCATGCTCTTGGTGGGCATCTCGTCCGGCCACGGCGTGCCGAAGAAGCGCAGCAGCACGTACGGCACGCCGACGACGATCGCCAGGATCGCGAGCAGCGCGACGAAGCCCTTCAGCCGGTCCGCGCCCGGACTCCCC
>DASSDE010000583.1:0-2416 GCA_035697365.1 Kribbella sp.
ACCGATTCGAGGGCCTTCGTCATCGCCGAGATCTGGGTCAGGATGTCGATGCAGTACTTCTCGTCCTCGACCATCCGCTGCAGCCCGCGCGCCTGCCCCTCGATCCGCTTGAGCCGCTGCAGGTACGCCTTCTTGTCGCCGAT
The DNA here is from genome assembly GCA_035697365.1 of Kribbella sp. Classification (GTDB taxonomy): domain Bacteria; phylum Actinomycetota; class Actinomycetes; order Propionibacteriales; family Kribbellaceae; genus Kribbella. The sequence goes on from DASSDE010000583.1 coordinate 144, forward strand.
GTAGCCGTGTGGCGCATGGCCGTCGTCTGAAGCGCCGTCCTGTGCGTTGTCTGCATGGTCGGCGGCCGGTTCGGTCACGCTCACCACATCCTCCCTGGGTCCGGCCGAACCCTATCGTCCGCCCGGTGACCGGACCGGCCGCGGAGCGCCTGCGAGGTACCTGGGAGGTGCTGGCGGGGGTGCTTGTGGAGGCCGTAGTTTGCGCCTCCGAACGCCCGTCGCGGCGGCGCCACGCGGGAGTACACGGGGCCGCGAGGTTGTTGAAACCTGAGACACGCGCGGGCGATCAGGCCTGCTTGCAAACTGTCGGAGCAGCGATCTAGGATCGCTAGATGTAGTGGTTACACGGGTGTAATTTTCCACAGGTTGTGGTTAGTTGCACACAGGTTCTACACAAGTTGTCCCCAGGCTGATCCACAGGCTGCCCTCCAGGCGGCCCAACGGGAGGAGTGATTCGTCGTGCACTGTCCGTATTGCAGGCACGCCGATTCCCGGGTCGTCGACAGCCGGGTGGCCGAGGACGGCGGAGCGATCCGCCGCCGGCGGCAGTGCCCGGTCTGCGAGAAGCGGTTCACCACCGTCGAGCAGATGCAGCTCACGGTCGTGAAGCGCTCCGGCGCGACCGAGCCGTTCAGCCGGGAGAAGGTCATCAACGGGGTCGGGAAGGCGTGCAAGGGCCGGCCGGTGAACGCCGACCAGCTCGCGCGTCTGGGCCAGAAGGTCGAGGACGCGCTGAAGGGCGGCGGCTCGCCGGAGGTTCCCGCGCACGAGGTCGGACTCGCGATCCTCGGGCCGCTGCGGGAGCTGGACGAGGTCGCCTACCTGCGGTTCGCGAGCGTGTACCGACAGTTCGAGTCGGCCGACGACTTCGAGACCGAGATCGCGCTGCTGCGCGCCGAGAAGGAGCCGCAGGGCACCGAGCCGGGCGCGCTGAAGCCGACCCAGCAGACGTAAACCGGGGGAACGAGAAGTTCCAGGTAGTTGCAGCAGTAGTGGCGTTACGCAGTACACAACGGGGCGGTCCCGACAGACCGCGGTAGCAGACACAGGGCGAGGAGCAACCATGACAGAGACGGTGACCGGCCACTCGGGGTCGACCAAGCGGTCGGCGGCCGGGTTCCGCGGGCGGAAGAACGCGCCCACGGGACTCACCATCGAGCGCATTTTCAGCACCGAAGGCGTCCACCCGTACGACGAGGTGACGTGGGAGCGTCGCGACGTCGTCCAGCAGAACTGGAAGACCGGTGAGACGGTCTTCGAGCAGCGTGGTGTGGAGTTCCCGGACTTCTGGAGCGTGAACGCCTCGACGATCGTCACCACGAAGTACTTCCGCGGTGCGCTCGCCCACGACAACCGCGAGTGGAGTCTGCGGCAGCTGCTCGACCGGGTCGTGAAGACCTACCGCAAGGCCGGTGAGGACAACGGCTACTTCACCACGCCGCAGGACGCCGAGCTCTTCGAGCACGAGATCACCTGGCTGCTCCTCCACCAGTACTTCAGCTTCAACTCGCCGGTCTGGTTCAACGTCGGGACGTCCTCGCCGCAGCAGGTGTCGGCCTGCTTCATCCTCGCCGTGGACGACTCGATGGAGTCGATCCTGAACTGGTACAAGGAAGAGGGCCTGATCTTCAAGGGCGGCTCCGGTGCCGGCCTGAACCTGTCCCGGATCCGTTCCTCGAAGGAGCTGCTCCAGTCCAGCGGCGGCACCGCCTCGGGCCCGGTCTCGTTCATGCGTGGTGCGGACGCGTCGGCAGGCACCATCAAGTCCGGCGGCGCCACGCGGCGGGCCGCGAAGATGGTCGTCCTCGACGTCGACCACCCGGACATCGAGGAGTTCGTCGACACCAAGATGCGCGAGGAGGAGAAGATCCGGGTCCTGCGGGACGCGGGCTTCGACATGGACCTCGGCGGTCGCGACATCGCCTCCGTGCAGTACCAGAACGCGAACAACTCGGTCCGGGTCTCCGACGAGTTCATGCGTGCGGTCGAGGAGAAGGGCGAGTTCGGGCTGCGCGCGCGGCTCGACAACTCGGTGATCGAGACCGTGGACGCCCGGCAGTTGTTCGACAAGATCTCCCAGGCGGCGTGGGCCTGCGCCGACCCGGGCCTGCAGTACGACGACACCATCAACGACTGGCACACGACGCCGGAGACGGGCCGGATCACCGCGTCCAACCCGTGCTCGGAGTACATGCACCTGGACAACTCGTCCTGCAACCTGGCCTCGCTGAACCTGATGAAGTTCCTCCGCGACGACGACCTGTTCGACTCGG
>DASSDE010000584.1:0-7546 GCA_035697365.1 Kribbella sp.
TGGTCAGATGTCGGTGCGGTGGAAGTTCTTGTACGAGCGGGACGGGGTCGGGCCGCGCTGGCCCTGGTAGCGGGAGCCGTACTTCGCGGAGCCGTACGGGTTCTCGGCGGGGGAGGACAGCCGGAAGAAGCAGAGCTGGCCGATCTTCATCCCGGGCCAGAGCTTGATCGGGAGCGTTGCGACGTTCGACAGCTCGAGCGTCACGTGCCCGGAGAAGCCCGGGTCGATGAAGCCGGCGGTGGAGTGCGTGAGCAGGCCGAGACGGCCCAGCGACGACTTGCCTTCGAGGCGCGCCGCCACGTCGTCGGGCAGCGTCACCAGCTCGTAGGTCGATCCCAGGACGAACTCACCGGGATGCAGGATGAACGGTTCGCCGCCGTCGGGCTCCACCAGCCGGGTCAGATCCGGCTGTTCCTCGGCGGGGTCGATGTGCGGGTACCGGTGGTTCTCGAAGACCCGGAAGAACCGGTCGAGCCGTACGTCGACACTCGACGGCTGCACCATCGCAGCATCGAACGGATCCAGCTGGACCCGTTTCGCGTCGAGCTCGGCCAAAATGTCACGGTCGGAGAGCAGCACGGTCGCACGTTAGCAGCGTGCTGCTCATCCGCACAGCTTCGGTGCCCTGGATCCCGACGCCTGGTGGTGGGTCTTCCGGAGCCCTCAGCTCTCCGGCGGGGCCGCACCACCAAACCTGGGCCCGAGGCAACTATCGTCAGTTGGCGAGCTTGTTGAACTTCGACACCTGGGTGGCGAAGGTCTTCACCTGCGACGGGGACCAGTCCTTGAGCAGGTCCTCGATCACCTTGTGCCGCTTCTTCCGGGCCGCGGTCAGCTTGCGCTTGCCGGCCGCGGTCAGCGTCAGCAGGGTCGCACGCGCGTCCGACTTGTCGGCCGCCCGCTTCAGCAGACCCTCCTCCTCCAGGCGGGCGCAGGCCCGGCTGACCGGTCCCTTGTCCACCTCGAGCGCTGCCACCAGGTCGGCCATCCGCACCGGCGCCAGCTCTTCCACGTGGTTCAGCAACGCGTACTGTGCCGGCTCCAGGTCCGGGTGCGCCTCGTCGGACAGCGTCCGCTGCAGACCGCGCAGCCGGCGTGCCAACGTGACGAGCTCCTTCTCGAGATTGTCGACCGCGTCAGTTGTGTCTGTTGCCACCGTTCACCCCTTCATCCAGTTGCCCCGCAACCATCTCGCCCGGTCCAGGACCGGATCCTCACGTGCGTCGAATGTTGCCCCCGGCAACGCGTTCTAATCTGCCAGAAGATGACGAACCTGCCCAGCCCTGAACGTACCCTTTGTGAAAAACTGCCCAAGAAGCCCCGGTGCAAACCGTCCGTAGCGGTCTTTTCGATGCATTCGGCCACCTTTTCGGGGTATCCCACTGACACCGCAGCAAACTCGCTCGGCGCCGGCCGCCGGAGCGAACCGATCGGCGCGTTCCGGTGCGCGCAACTGGGCAGGTCCGGCGCGCGGACCCGGCGTGCCCGCCGCCCCCAGGATCGGCTATGCTCGTCCCCGTTGCCGGGCGACCGGCCGCGCGGGTGTAGTTCAATGGCAGAACATCAGCTTCCCAAGCTGACAGTGCGAGTTCGATTCTCGTCACCCGCTCCATTTGTCAGAACATGAGCCCCGGCCCTTCGGACCGGGGCTTCGTCGTGTCGCGGCGCCGAGGGTGTGCATCAAACGGTTGACCCAGGCAAGATTTCGGACCGTTGCCCAGGTCAACCGTCCGATGGCCCGCCGGCCGGTGCCGGCGAGTGCTGGGGGCGATGGGCCTCAGGGGTGTTCGGCGGAGATCCCGCGGGCGGCTGCGAGATGGGCCAACTCGACGCGGGACCGGATGCCGAGCTTGGCGAAGACGTGCCGGAGGTGCGTGTTCACCGTGTACGGCGACAGGTACAGCCGCTCGGCCACCTCACGGTTCGTGGCTCCCCGCGCCACGAGGCCGACCACCGTGAACTCCGACTCGGTGAGCTCCGGCCAATCGGGAGCCGAACGCGGGCCGCCGGCCGCCGGCCGTACGCCGCGAGCGCGCAACAGACTGCGGACCCGGGAGGCGTCCCGTTCGGCGCCCGCCTGGGTATAGGCGGCGAGCGCGGACTCCAGCAGCGGCACGGCCTCGCCCGCGCGCGCGTCCGGAAGGAGCCGCCCGGCATCCTCGAGCACGGCCGCCCGAACCAGAGGGCGGGAATCCAGCTCGCTGCAGGCCACTGCTCGCAGCGCGGTGTCCGGGTCGCTGTCGAGGATCGCCCGGGCGTGCAGCGCAGCGCATTCCAGCATCGGGAAGTCCGGATGCTGTGCCGAGAAGCCCTCCACACGGGCAACCACGTCCTTCGCCTCCGCGCGCCGGCCGGCGTCGAGCAGGATGCGGGTGAGCGTGGCGGAGTCGGCGTACATCCGTGGGTTGCTTGCGGAGAGCAGGTCCGTGCCCAACGGGTCCAGTACGTCTCCGCCAGGCTGTGCGGCTGCTACTGGATCGCCGTCCGCGTCGGCCGCCAGCGCCATCAGCCATGCTCCGAGGCGGCGGCTGAATGGAGACTCCTGCGCCTCGCAGAGCCGGGCCGCGGACCGGCGGGCCTGGGCGACGCCGGCCGGGTCGCCGGTGTGCAGGGCCACTCTGCCGAGGATGTAGAGGCAGACGTGGTTGATGTAGCCGTAGCTCCCGTCGCCGATCTCGTCGGCCATCTCGATGGTCGCCTCGGCGTCGCTGCGAGCGTCCGCGAGGTGCCCGGCGGCGAACATCGCCCGGCACCGCACCATCGACCAGATCCGGAGGTGCGCCGAGACCCCGGCCTGCTGGGCGGCGTTCAGCCCGGCATCGATGAGCGCGAACGCCTCGTCGAGACGAGCCAGCGAGATGAGGAACAGCGCCTTCCACGCCTCCGCCAGCCACAGCCGCACGGCCAGGCGGTCGGTTGCGGCCTGCCCGGCGAGCGCCTCGTCGATCAGGCGGACGGCCTCTCGCCAGTTTCCGCACGCGAGCGCCTGGGTGGCACGGGGGAGCAGCGTGACCACCTCGTTGACCGGGTCACCGCTCGACTTGGCGCTCTCGACGGCGTCCTGCACGGCCCGGCCTGCGCCGTCGACGTCCCCGCAGAGGTCGAGCCCCAGGGCCAGGAACGACTGGAGTTGGGTTCGCAGCGTCACAGGTACGCCGGACAAGCTCAACCCACGCCGCGACTGCTCGACGACGTCGATGGAGTTGTACTGCATCGAAAGCATCGCGAGGCTGAGCCGTGCCTCGGCCTCTGCCGCCGGATCGACCAGGTCCTCCGGCGCGGCCGTCATCAGTCCCACCGCCTCCGCCGCCTTCCCGGCGTGCACGAGGTAGGCAAGGGTCTCGGCGGTCAGCGGGCCGCGGCTGGGATCGCCGCGTGGTGCCAGGTCCAGGGCCCGCCGGCTGAGGGTGCCGGCGACCGTCGGCGAGACCCGTCCGGTCTCCGCGGCAGCCCGGCGCAGGATCGCGATCGCATCGGCATCGCCGGGCTGAGCCACCTCCAGCACATGGTCGGCGACGTCCGACGGCGGAGCGCCGTTCTGAAGCATCACGTCGATCGCGCGACGGCGCAGACAGCGCTTCACCGTCTTCGGCAGCGTGGCGTCGACCGCCTCGCGGACCAGATCGTGCCGGAACGCTACCCGGTCGCCGTCCTCCGCGATCAGGCCGGCGGCCAGCGCTTCGCGCAGTGCGCCGAGGATCGCGGCCGGTGTGGTGTCGACGAGCTCGGCCAGCTCGTCGGCCGAGAACCGCCGACCCAGTACGCAGGCCATCTGCAGCACGTCGTACGCCTCGACGGACAGCCGCGCGAGCTGCTGTTTCACGGAATCGACGAACCGCAGGGGGATCCGGGTCCCGGTGAGTCGGGCGACACCGTCGTCGACCTGCACCGACTTCTCCTCGCGCATCCCCCGCAGCAACTCGGTCAGCAGGAACGGCTGTCCTCGAACTCCACCGAGCACCTGGAGCAGCGCCGCATCCGGCGTACCGCCGAGCAGGTCCTCGGCGACCTCGGCCACCGAGGCCCGGTCCAGGAGATCCAGCGCGATCTTTCGTGCACCGGCCGCCTCCAGACGGTTGAGTGCTCCGCGTGCGGCACCGGACAGGTCGGTCGACCGGGCCGCGAGCAGCCACAGGATCCGGTGCGTGGCGAGCTGCCGCGGCAGCGTACCGAGGGCGGCAAGCGTGGCCGCGTCGGCCCATTGCACGTCGTCGATCGAGATCAGTACGGGTGCGTGAAGTGCGGCGCGCTCAAGGGACTCCTGCAGTTCACGGAGGAGCCAGAATCGTTGGTCGGGCGACTGACTGAGGTCACGGAGCAGTGCGGGATCGACCGGTGCGTTCTGTGCGGAGACGAGTGCTTCGAGTAACGGGCCGAGCGGAATCGCCTGCGTCGCGGCGTCGCTGGTGCCGCGGAAGACGCGGACCCCGTGCCCGCCGGCCAGGTCGCCGACCGCGTCGAGGAGTGCGGTCTTGCCCATGCCGGCAGGTCCCGTGATGAGCACCGTGCCACCACGGCCGCCCCGGACGTCGTCGATCACGTCGCGTAGCGTCTCGAGCTCGTTTCGCCGCCCCCGCAGCGGGAGGTCGAGGTGCGGTTCGCTACGCACGTGCAGATTCATCGGCGGCCTGCCCTCCGGTCATCAGATCGTGGCAGTCTGCGCGCGGTCTCCTGGCCCCCGGCGACCGCGGCCCGTCAAGGCTAAGACGGGCCGCGCGTCACCCGCATCCGTTGCTTGCCTAGCATCGCCGCGCCCCCGGATGCCGTCAGGACCCGTAGACCTCGAGTTCGACGATGCGGGAGTAGGTGTAGTCGTTGCCCGTCGAGGCTCTATCGTTTGGCGGCATGAGCTACCAGCAGCAGCCGCCGCAGTTCCAGCCGCAGAGTCCGCAGTTCCAGCCGCAGGGTCCGCAGTTCCAGCCGCAACAGCAGTACCCGGCCCCGGGGCCGATGGGGTTGTTGCAGTTGACTGTTCAGGGCAGCGCGATGACGTCCAACATGATTCCGCCGACGGTGCACCTGAACGGCTACTCGGTACCGGTCAAGTACGGCCGCAACGACATCCCGGTCCCTGCTGGGCCGCTGCACATCGACATCCACGCGCAGTGGATCCTCACCTACGGGAAGGCCGCGCTGGACTGCACGGTGCAGCCGAACCAGGCGGTGCCGGTGTTCTACGCGTCGCCGTACCACCAGTTCTCGTCCGGGAGCATCGGGCACAGCCCGGTGAAACGCAAAGGGATCGGCGGGCTGTTCGTCCTGGTCGCGGTCGTGGTCGCCGTGGTCCTGCTGGCGACCCTGCTCGGCGCGCTCGGCTGAGGGCGGTTCGAGTTCGCGGCGCTCAGTTCCCGTAGGCCTCGAGTTCGACGATGCGGGAGTAGGTGTGGTCGTTGCCGTCCAGGCAGAGGATGCGGACGGCGTCGGCCTGCACCGGAGCGAAGGTCGAGGTGACATGACCGGCGGTGTTGCCGCGGACCTGGGCGACGGTCTGCCACGCGCCACCGACCCGCACCTGAACGTCCCAGTCCTTCAGGCCGTTCGTCTTGGCCGGGTACTTCGCCGAGTCGAGCGTGTAGAGCTCGACGCGGCCGACGGCTGCGGGTTCGGACAGCGCGACGTCGTACGTATCAGGGAACGCTGCGCGGGTGCCGTCGTTCCACCCGGTCAGCGTGTCCCAGTGCTCGGAGTCCTTGTCGCCGTCGACCGCGCCACAGAGGGTGAAGTTGCCGTGTGTGGACGACGCGGTCGCCTGCTCGCCCAGTACGAGGTTGTCGCCGGCGCCCTTCGGCGGCAGCGGCTCCACCGTCACCGGAACGGTCACCCGCGTCCGGTCGACCTCGAGCCCGATCTTGTACGAGCGTGGCTTGGCGTCGCGCGGTACCCGGACCTCGACCGGTGCGGACACCGGCTGGTCAGGATCGACCGCGGGCAGCCATGACGAGAAGAGCGTGCGGGACAGTTGCAACGGACCGGTGGGCTGCAGCGTCAGGTCGGCGTACCGGTCCTGCTTGCCGGTGTTCGTCATGGTCAGGTTGAGCGTGCCGGGCAGGCACGGTAGTCCGACGACGCTGAGCTGTTCCGGCGCGACCCCGACCGCGACACTCGAAGTTGCCGAAGGCATCGAACCGGAGCCGAGCAGGGCGGCGGCCACGAGCGTGCCGGCTGCCACGACGGTCTGCCGAGGGATCCTCATTGCTGTACCTCCGCGATTCCGGGGCGGCCGTCCTCGACGAGGAGCTTGGCGCGGGTGCTGACGGTGCCGTTCCGGACCGACACCTTGTCGACGACGCGATAGTCGGAGATCCACCGCTGCGGCGTGATCGTGCAGCTCACGTAGCCGCGCTGGAAGTTGCCGAACTTCAGGTGCGGGTTCTCGCGCAGCAGGGTCGCGCCGCCGGTGTCCAGGTCCTCGCCGTCGATGCCGGACGTGATCGACGTACCGACGAACTCGGCGCCGATCGTCGCGGACGCCGGATCGGTGAAGTCGAGCTTCAGGTCCGACGCCACGCTGCGGTGCAGGTCGCCCGCGATCGACACCAGGTTGCGGACCTTGCGCTGGGCCGCGCCGCCCAGGATCCGGTTCCGGGAGGCCTCGTACCCGTCCCAAGTGTCCATCGGGACGAGTACCTCCGGCCCGTCCTTGGTGTCCAGCCGGGCGATCGCGGTCTGGTGCGCGAGCACGTTCCAGCGCGTCTGCGACGCCGACCACCCGTCGAGCAGCCACTTCTCCTGCGCGTCGCCGGTGATCGTGCGCGCCGGGTCGGCCGTCTCCGGACCAGGTGCCTTGGTCCCGTCTCCGTACGCCTGGTCGGAGCGGTACTGGCGGGTGTCGAGCACATTGAACTCCGCGAGCCGTCCGTACCTGATCCGCCGGTACAGCTGCATGTCCGGGCCCTTGGGCAGTTGCGCGAGGCGCAGCGGCATGTGTTCCCAGTACGCGCGGAACGCATTCGCCCGTCGTACGAGGAACTGGGCCGGCGGCGCGCTCGGATGCGCGTCATCAGCCCAGTTGTCGACCACCTCGTGATCGTCGAGCGTGACGACCCAGGGTGCGACCGCGTGTGCACGCTGCAGATCCGGATCCAGCTTGTACGCCGCATAGCGCTGCCGGTACTCGTCGAGCGTCACGGTCTGCTGGGTGATGTACGGCTCGTTCGAGTGCGGCCGGATGCCGCGGTCGATGCCGAACTCGTAGATGTAGTCGCCGAGGAAGAACACCACGTCGTGATCGCGTTGCGCCAGGTCGGCGTACGCCGTGTACCAGCCCTCCCACCAGGCCTGGCAGGACGCGAACGCCAGCGAGAATTCGGGAACCACCGCGTCGTACGCCGGCGCGGTCTTGGTCCGGCCGACCGGGCTGAACTGCCCGTTCACACGGAAGCGGTACCAGTAGTGCCGCCACGGCCGCAGCCCGCGGACGTCGACGTGGACCGAATGACTCGACTCCGGCTGGGCCTTCGCCGTGCCGGTGCGGACGACCCGGCGGAACTGGTCGTCCTCCGCGACCTGCCACTGGACCTCGACCGGCCGCCGGTCCATCCCGCCG
>DASSDE010000585.1:0-5158 GCA_035697365.1 Kribbella sp.
GTTCGCTACCGCAGTCCTGCAGGACAAGGCAGTGCTGGAGTCGGTACGGCGTTTCGCGGACGAGCAGACCAGCTACGTACGGGCCGCGACTCTCGGGCAGAAGCTGGTGCAGCTGACGATGCCCGGCGTACCGGATGTGTATCAGGGCACCGAGGTGGTCGACCTGTCCCTCGTGGACCCCGACAACCGGCGTGAGGTCGACTACCAGCAGCGGATCGAGCGGCTGCAGCGGCTGGATGCAGGTGGCAAGCCCCAGGACCTGTCCGACGAGAAGCTGCTGGTGACGTCCCGGGCGCTCCGCATCCGCCGCCAGTACGCAGACGCCTTCGCTGGCAGCTATACGCCATTGCCGACCTCGAACGGACACGCGGTCGCGTATGCGCGTGGCGACGCGGTCATCACCGTGGCGACCCGGCTGCCCGCAGCACTGCAGCGGCTGGGTGGCTGGGGCGACAGCACGGTGGTGCTGCCGAGTGGCCACTGGAAGAACGTACTGACCGGCCGGGAGGTCACCGGCGCCGCCCGGATCGACGACCTGCTGAGCGATCTTCCGGTCGCACTGCTGGTCAGGAGCTGACATGCACACCTTCCGCGTCTGGGTGCCCACGGCAACGAACGTCGACCTGGTCCTGCGTGACGGCGTACTGCCGATGCGGTGGGCCGACGACGGCTGGTGGGAACGACAGGTGGCGGAGGCGCATCACGGCACCGACTACGCGTACTCCATCGACGGCAGCGACCCGCTCCCCGATCCACGCAGTGCCTGGCAGCCGGACGGCGTCCACGGGTTCAGCAGAGTGTTCAAGGCGGACCGCCACGAGTGGACCGACGACAGCTGGACCGGACGCGACGCCCGCGGTGCAGTGTTCTACGAGCTCCACATCGGTACGTTCACGCTCGAAGGCACGTTGGACGCGGCCGCCGAGCACCTGGACTACCTGGCGGTGTTGGGCGTGGAAGTGGTCTCTCTCCTGCCTGTCGCCGCGTTCCCCGGCGTCCACGGCTGGGGGTACGACGGCGTGGACCTGTACGCAGTACACGCCCCGTACGGCGGCCCGGAGGCGCTGCAGCGGTTCGTCGACCGCTGTCATGACGCCGGCCTGGCTGTATGTCTGGACGTGGTCTACAACCACTTGGGTCCGAGCGGGAACTACCTCGACAAGTTCGGTCCGTACTTCACCACCCGGCACTCCACGCCCTGGGGACCGGCCGTCAACCTGGACGACACCGGGAGCACCGAGGTACGCCGGTGGATCTGCGACAACGCACTGCGCTGGTTCCGTGACTTCCACATCGACGTACTGCGACTGGACGCCATCCACGCACTCGTCGACGACAGTCCGACGCACCTGCTCCAGCAGCTGTCCACGGAGACCGCAGCGCTGTCCAGCGAGCTCGGACGACCGCTGGGGCTCGTAGCGGAGTCGGACCTGAACGATCCGCGTACGGTGGACCCGGTGTCCGAGGGCGGGATGGGGATGACCGCACAGTGGAGCGACGACTTCCACCATGCGCTGCACTCGCTGCTGACCGGTGAGCGCTTCGGGTACTACGTGGACTTCGGGGATCCCGCGGTATTCGCGAAGACGCTGACGAAGGTGTTCCTGCACGACGGCACGTACTCCACGTTCCGGCGCAAGCTGTGGGGGCGGCCGGTCGATCCGCGGACGCATCGCGGCAGCCAGTTCCTCGCGTACACGTCGAACCACGACCAGATCGGCAACCGGGCGCTCGGAGATCGCCCGGCGTTGACTCCGGGGCAGTTGGCGATCGGCGCTGCGCTCGTGCTCACGTCGCCGTACACGCCGATGCTCTTCATGGGTGAGGAGTGGGGTGCCTCGACGCCGTGGAGGTTCTTCACGGACTTCACCGAGCCGGCGCTGGCCGACGCGGTGCGGACCGGGCGGCGGCGGGAGTTCGCGGAGTTCGGCTGGGACGCGGACGAGATCCCGGACCCGCAGGATCCGCAGACGTGGCGCAGTTCGGTGCTCGACTGGTCGGAGCCGGACGACGAGCCGCATCGGGAGTTGCTCGCCTGGTACCGGCATCTGCTCACGTTCCGGGCCCGGATGCCGGAGTTGCGCGACGACCGGCTCGAGTCCGTCGGGGTTGCGTTCGATCCGGCCGGCGGCTGGCTGGTGGTAAGCCGTGGCAGCCTGCGCGTGGTCGCGAACCTGGCCGCCGAGGAGGCGCTGGTGCCGGTCGACCGGGGCGATCCGCTCGGGACGGAGTATCTGGTGATGTCGTTCGCCGGGGCCGACGTGACCGCCGACGGGGTCCGGTTGCCGGGTCACGGCGTCGCGATCGTCGCCGTGTAAGAGTTACCAACGCCCCACGTTTGTCGATCAAATCAACACAAGACAGCGTTCACCGGTGTTGATCCGTGGTGATTTCCGGAATCGCTTGTGGCCACGGTCCACGTGGCGGACCGTGGAGAGGCCAGCAGGACGGGGGGTTACCACGGGAGGACCGGATGACCGTCGGAGGCGTCGACACCTACTACGACTACGAGGACAAACAGTGGAAGAGCCGGAAGCTGGGCGGCGGCCCGATCCGCCGCGGCCCCGTCTGCCCGGCCCCACGCGCGACTGATCGCACCGTCGAGCACACCGTGGGCGACAACCACCGCCCATCCGCACATCAGGACATCCCCAAACACACCCTCAACTGAACCCATCACCCGGTGACAGGGCCCGCCAGACCAGGCCACCGGGCACGGTTCCTCAGCCGGCGGCGGTGGTTACGTCGTCGGCCAGGAGGGATCGGAGTTCTTCCAGGGTGGGGCGCCGGCCGAGTGTGCGCAGGCGTTGGGACTGGGCTTTGCGGATGGCTTCGACCAAGCGGCGCGCCTCGCGGGCGTTGCCGAAGTTGGGGCTGCCGGCGATCCGGTCGAAGTACGACGTCAGCGGTGCGCCGGCCGCCGGGTCCAGGAGATAGTCGCCCCCGGCAACCATCCGGTCGGTGATCAGCAGCAGCTCCGCGGCGGTGTAGTTCTCGAACTCGACGGTCTTGGAGAACCGGGACGCCAGGCCGGGGTTCGCGGCCAGGAAGCCGGTCATCTCGACGGTGTACCCGGCGACGATGATCGCGATCTCGTCACGGTGGTCCTCCATCAGCTTGACCAGCGCGTCGATCGCCTCCTGCCCGTAGTCGCCGTCGGCCCCCCGCGACAGCGTGTACGCCTCGTCGATGAACAACACGCCACCGAGTGCCTTCTCGAACACCTGCGCGGTCTTCTCCGCGGTATGCCCGATGTACTGACCCACCAGATCCCGCCGCGACACCTCGACGAATCCGCCGTCGGGGAGCGCGCCGAGCGCCTTCAGCAGCTTCCCGTACAGCCGCGCCACAGTCGTCTTCCCGGTCCCCGGTGCGCCCGCGAAGATCAGGTGATGGCTGACCGCGCCGATCGACAGGCCCGCGGACCGGCGCCACTCGTTCACCTGGATCTCGTCGACGAGCGCGCGGACCTCGGCCTTCACCGCGGGCAGTCCGACCATCGCGTCGAGCTCGGCCAGCAGGTCGTCGACCGGTCCGTTCTCGACCGCGGCCGTGCTCTCCTCGACCACCTCGACCGTGCTGCCTGCGGCGATGGACAGCGCGGGCTCGGCGGTGTTCGAGGCGCGCAGTCCTTCGACCGTCCCGCCGCAGCCGGCCGCGAAGGTGATCGCCGGTCCTCGGGTGTCACGGACCTGCGGCCGGCGCAGCACCGGCGTACTGCCATGGGCAACGCCGATGCCTTCGGCGCCGGTCCGGGCGACCTCGACGTCGACGAACTCCGGGCGGCTGTACTGGTAGCTGTACACGCCGCGCCCGCCGCAGTCGCTGACGACGCAGCCCCGGATCAGCGGATCGGCGCCCAGGGCAACGACTATGCCGTCGCCGGAGACCTCACGGACGGTGGTGTCCAGGATCTGCCCGCCGGCGCCTTCGACCACAATCCCGGTCTCGGCGTCGCTCACGGTGCAGCGCTCGATACTGAACGACGTACTCGCATGCACGCTGATTGCCGGCCGCGTCTTCCCTGTCACGGTGCAGTGCGAGAGCGTCAGCGTCGTACGGTCGACGGAAACCGCGACGCCGTCGCTCGCACGGATCTCCAGCCCGCGCACGGTGAGCGCGCCGTCGACGGCGCGGATCGTCGGCCAGTCCGCACCTGATCCGTCCAGTACGACGGTTGCGCCGTCCTCGGCTTGCAGCGTGACCGTCCGACCGGTGAGCTCGAGCGTCTCGGCGTACGTCCCGGCGGCGATCGCCACCGTCGCTCCGTCCGGCGCCTCGAGGAGAGCAGAGCCGATGGTGCTGTAGGCGCCAGGCCGGTCGGCGACGGTCAGGATCCTCATGACGCGCGCTCTAGCAACCAGCCGCGGTCTGCTGCCTTGACTCCGGCCTGGAAACGACTGCGGGCGCCGAGCCGGTTCATGATCTGCGCGACCATCCGCCGGACGGTCCGGACCGAGATGTCGAGGTGCGCCGCGGCGACCTCGTCGGTTGCGCCGAGCGCCAGCAGCCGGAGCATCTCCTGCTCCCGCAGCGACAGGTCGGCCTCGTCCGGCAGGTCACGATCGGCAAGCGGTACGGCGTCCGGCCAGATCCGCTCGAACAGCTCGAGAGCGGTCGCGACCACGCTGGTCAGCCGCAGTACGGCGACGCTGCCGTTCGCGGTGTCGGCGGGCAGTACGGCAACCGAGCCGTCGATGACGATCGCGTTCATCGGTACCTGCGGGATCGTCCGTACGGCGACGCCGGCCAGCGACAGTGCGCCGAGGTGGCGGCCGACGGTCGGTGTGGTACGTGCGTGGTCGGGGAAGATCGCCCGGTACCGCACGCCGTGCTTGACCTCGCGCGGGCCGAACGTCGGCCCCGCCGGGGTCAGCGTGCTCATCGCAATCACCTCGTTCTCAGCGGACGCAAGCAGTTCCGCAAGCCCACTGTGCGCAGGAACCTGCTGAAATCCGGTGGGTCGGTCGAGCATGACCCGCTGCGCCGGAGGCGCGGCAATGTGCACGGTCATAGGGGAACCCCCAAGGGAAGGGTGGCGGCTACGCCGGTGGCGTGGCGGCCGTCTAGGCGTTCTGGCTCGACACCGAAGGACCGGGCCAGTGTGGTGAGGACGGAGAACGCCGTGTCCAGCGTGGCCGGGTGTGCGGCGGCGAGC
>DASSDE010000586.1:0-4558 GCA_035697365.1 Kribbella sp.
ACCGTCACAGGCCAGCAGGTACGACGCCTCCAGCTCCTGCGGACCGTCCGGCGTCTCCAGCTGCAGTACGACGCGGTCGTCACGGACCTCGAACGACGTCATCCGGTGCTGGGTCCGTACCGGTTCCGGCAGCGCCGCGGCGAGCAGCGGCTCCATCTTCTGCTGCGGCAGATTGATCACGAACGGGAAGCGGGTGTCGTTGACCAGCTCCGCCAGCTGCACCGAGGCGCGGGGCGTGTTGGTGGCCCGGTCGATATCGCCGATCTCGTCGATCCGCAGCGCGGCGCCGAGGATGCGGTCCACGGCGCCGTACCGGTTCCAGATCTCCAGCGTCCGGCTGAGCGTCGTACCGGCCTTGGTGTCGGAGGACAGTACGGCGTCCTCCTCCAGCAGTACGTACGGGATGCCGTAGTGCGCCAGACCGAGCGCTGTCGTCAGCCCGATCGGGCCGGCACCCACTACGGCAACAGGAAGCTGTTCAGTCACAGATTCACTCCACAAAGCTCGTGAGCTTGGTAAAAGCACGTTCCCTGGTCAGCACCGACCCGGTCATCGCGGCCGCGTCGGACAGCAGGAAGAGCAACGGACCGACCACGTCTTCGGGGTCGCCGACACCTATGGTGTCCTGCCAGTGCTGAAGGTCCGCACCCACGTTCGCACCGCGGAACTGCTCGGTGTCGATCACCCCTGGTGCGACCACGTTCACCCGGACCCGGTCCGCGACCACTTCGGCCGCGAGAGTCTTGGCGAAGGCCACCAGCGCCGCCTTGCTCGCCGCGTACGCCGCCGCGCCCTGGTAACCGGTCGATGCCATCCCGGACGTGAACACCACCACCGAGCCGGAACGCCGCGCCACCATGTGCGGTACGACGGCCTGACACAGCCAGACCACACCGTCCAGGTTCACCTGCAACGTCCGGGACCACTCGGCAGGGTCCAGCTCGAGCACCGTGGACCGCGGCTGCACCGCGGCGCCGGCCACCAGGCCGTCGATCCGTCCGTACTGCGCCAGCACGTCAGCCACAGCCTCCGTGACGGCGGCCCGGTCCGCTACGTCCACCTGGACGTGCTCGACACCGGACGGCGGTGCCGCGACGTCCAGGACCACCGCAGTACCACCCGCAGCGTTCACACCGGCCGCCAGCGCGGCACCGATTCCCTGTGCACCACCGGTGATCACCACGACCTCACCGGTCGCGTCGAAGCGCGCCTTCATGAGATGTCCTTGTGCTTCGAGGTCATGGTGTCGGTGATCCGCTGGAAAGCACCGGCCAGGTGACTGCGCAGCGCCTGCTCGGCCGCATCCGGGTCGCGCGCCACACACGCATCCAGAATCGCCTGGTGCTCCTGCCGGCTCCGCTCGATCAGGAACGCGGTCTGACGACCACCGAACCTGTACCGCTCGCTGTTCTGCCACACCGGCTCGATTGCCCGCGGCAACCATTGGGAGCCGCTCGCCCGGTAGATCGTGAAGTGGAACTCCGCATGCGCGTCCCGGGCGCCGGCGGACTCCTCGGCGCGCGACAACCGCAGGTGTTCGGCCAGCGCGGCAGCTGCCTTCTTCAGATCCGCGTCGGTGAAGCGGGCTGCCGCCGCCCGGACAGCGAGGCTCTCCAGCGCCAGCCGCGTCTCGTGGGTGTCCCGCAGATCCGACAACGACAGGTCACGGACCCACGCACCACGGTGCGGGATGATCTCGACCAGCCCCAGCGCCTCCAGCCTGCGCAGGCCCTCGCGGACCGGCATCTGGCTCATCTCGAGGCGGCTCGCCAGCTCGACCAGACGCAGTGGCGTACCGCTCGGGAGCTCGCCGGACAGGATCAGCTGGTGCAGCTCGGCCGCAGCGTGCTCGGCGAGCGTACGGCGACCCCCCTTGCCACCACCCGGCAGCAGCTCCAACGGACCACTCATGCGCGCCGCACCCGGTTGCGCAGCTCGCCGAGCTTGTCGGAACGCGTGATGACCACGTCACCGTCCTGCAGGAACACCTGCGGTTCGCGAGCGTTCCCGATGCCCGCCGGCGTACCGGTCAGCAGCAGGTCGCCAGGGCGCAACGTCATCCCGAAGGACAGCTCGCTGATCAGGGTGGCGACGTCGAACGCCATCTGCCGCGTCGACGCGTCCTGGCGGACCTCACCGTTCACCAGGCACTGCAGATGGATGTCCTGCGGATCCCCGAGCTCATCGGCGGTGACGATCCACGGGCCGAGCGGCATCGTGTCGTCGATGCTCTTGCCCTTCAGCCACTGGCCGCCGTGCGCACGCTGCAGGTCCCGCTGCGACACGTCGTTCGCGAGCGTGTAGCCCCAGACGTGGTCGAGAGCGTCCTCGACAGCGATGTTCTTACCGGTACGGCCGATCACCAGCGCGACCTCGGCCTCGTAGTCCCACTTGGCGGAGATCGCCGGGTCCCAGGCGATGTCGTCGTACGGGCCGATCACCACGTCCGGGCCCTTGGTGAAGAACGTCGGGTGCAACGGCCGGTCGACGTCCTGACCCTCGCGCTTGCCCTTGCTCTCCTCGAAATGGTCCCAGTAGTTCCACCCCGTACAGAGAATGTCCCGCCGGAAACGGCGCAGCGGAGCGCGCAGATCTGCTTCCTGATAAGGGATCTCGCCCACTACCTGAGCATCGGCAGTGATCACGTCGGTCAGGTCTGTTGCATCGAGCAACTGCACTGTTTCTCCGGAGAGCACGCCGGGAACCACGTCCCCGGCGTGCTCCACCATCACGTATCTCATCTCAAGTCCACTCGACGCCGCGCACAAACATCACCCCCGGTCAGGAGACCACTGCGATCGCAGAGATCTCGATCAGATAGTCAGGATTGGCGAGCTTGCTGACCTCGACCATCGTCGAGGCCGGCAAGGGTTCGGTGAAGTACTGCGCGCGGACCTCGTGGATCTTGGCGAAGTCCTCCATGTTCCGGACGTACACGTCGACCCGGCAGACGTCCGCCAGCGTGCCGCCGGCCGCCTCGACCGCGGCCTTCACATTCTCCAGCACCTGACGGGTCTGCTCCCGGACGTCCCCGACACCGGCGATGCTGCCGTCCGGCCGGCGGGCGGTCATCCCGGAGACGAACACCAGCCGCCCGGTCGCCTCGATCGTGGTGGCCTGCGAGAACACCCCGTTCGGGCTCCGCAGCGCAGCGGTGGAAACCTGTGTCTTCGGCATCAGCTCAGCACCCCTCCGGCCGGTACGACGGCACCGACCGCACGCGCGGCCGCCAGCAGTCCGTCGAGCGCCGACCTCTCGATCCGTACTCCGTTGCGCCGCTGCTGCGCCGCGCGTTCGGCCTCGATCTCACCCGGCAGGTACAGCCGGTTCACGCCCGGCGCGGTCGCACTCCCCCGCACCCGGGCCGCGAGCCCGGACGAGCGTCGCCGGAAGTCCTCCACGCCGCCCATCAATTCCGGGTCGATCGCCAGGAACAGGTGGGCGCAGTCGTTCGGCCGGTCCGGTTCCCGGTACAGCGGGCGGACCTGGTCACCCCAGCCGCCACCGCTCAGTACGCCGGTGAGAACGTCGATCATCAGCGCCAGCCCGAAACCCTTGTGGCCCGCGGCCGGCAGGAGCATGCCCAGGACAGCCTCGTCCGGGTCCGTGGTCGGCGTACCGGAGGCGTCGGTCGCCCAGGTGTCCGGAATCGTCCGGCCGGCCGAGGAGGCGAGCCGGATCTTGCCCAGGGCAACGGCCGACAAGGCCATGTCGAGCACGATCTCGACGCCGGCGGTGGTCGGTACGGCAATCGCCAGCGGGTTGTTCCCGACCAGCCGTTCGGCGCCGCCCGGCGCGGGCATCAGCGGCGTGGTGTTCGACATTGCGATACCGATACACCCGGCGACGCCCGCCTGCATCGCCCAGCGGCTCGCGGCCCCGAAGTGGTGCGCGTTCCGGACCGAGACGATGCCGATCCCGTAGCGGCCGGCGCGCTCGATCGCGTAGCCCATCGCCTGCGGGCTGGACAGCTGCCCCATGCCGCCGCGGGCGTCCACCACCATCGCGGCCCCGGCGTCGAAGAGGACGTCGAGCTCACGTTCCCGGGTCACGCCGCCCGCGTTCAGGCGTTCCACGTACATCGGGACCAGCATCACGCCGTGCGAGCTGACACCGCGCAGGTCCGCCTCGACCAGCGCGGCCGCGATCGCGGTCGCGTCCGCAGACTCGAACCCGAGCGCGCCGAACACACCCGAGATCGCCGCCTCCAACCACTCCGGCCGCACCAGCACCCGGCGGTCAGCATCAGAAGCCTGAGCGGTCATCGCTTCTCCTGGGCCCACGGGAGGAGGAGGTGTTCCAGGAGGGTTAGGCCGTAGAAGAGGACCAGGCTCATCACGCTCAGCAGGGAGACCGCGGCGAACGCCAGGGTGGTGTCGGCGCTCGCGCCGGACTGCTGGATGACGTACCCGAGTCCCTTGGTGGCGCCAACGAACTCGGAGATCACCGAACCGATCACCGCCAGCGAGATCGCCACCTTGAACCCGGTGAAGATCTGCGGCATCGCGTACCGCAGCCGGAGCTTGAAGAACTCCTGCGCCCGGCTCGCGTTCAGCGA
>DASSDE010000587.1:0-6098 GCA_035697365.1 Kribbella sp.
GTCGCTTCGCTCCCTGCGCTCCTCAGTCCAGAACGGGAGGCCCCAGGACCACCTGGATCGCCCTGCCGTCAGCCCTTCAATGCGCCTGCCATCAGGCCTCCGATGAACCAGCGGCCGAGGAGGATGTAGACGATCAGCGTCGGGAACGACGTGATCAGGGCGCCGGCCATGCTGGCGGCATAGTCGACCTTCTGGCCGCCCGCGAGGGCCGCCAGGCCCAGGGTGACCGGGCCGTTGTTCTGCTGGGTGAGGAACAACGCGAACAGGAAGTCGTTCCAGACCGAGGTGAACTGCCAGATCAGCGTCACCACGAACCCGGAGATCGAGATCGGCAGGATGATCCGCAGGTACGTCTGCACCAGTCCGGCCCCGTCCACCCGGGCCGACTCGATGATCTCGTTCGGCACGATGGTGGCGTAGTAGTTCCGGAAGATCAGCGTGCAGATCGGGATGCCGTAGATGCAGTGCGCGATGATCAGCGTCGGCACCCCTCGGGTCACGTCCAGCTCGGTGAACGTCGTCCGCAGCGGCAGCATCACGGCCTGGTAGGGGATGAACATCCCGAACAGGATGAACGCGAACACGATGTTCGCGCCCGGGAACCGCCAGCGGGCCAGTACGAACCCGTTCATCGACCCGATCAGCGACGAGATGATCGCCGCCGGGATCGCCAGCGACAGCGACCGGATCATGTACGGCTGCAGCACGTCCCACGCCTTGCGCCACGGCTCCAGCGTCCATTCCTTCGGAAGGTTCCACTGCGAGGCGGCCGTGGTGTCCCCGGAGGTCTTGAAGCTGGTGATCAGTACGACGTAAACCGGGATCAGCACGAACAACAGGAACAGCAGCAGCAGGACGTACCGAATCGTGCGGCTGCGCCGGGTCGAGCCGTCGGTGATGGTGCTGTGCTTCTGCGGCTTCCGGCGAACCGCCTCAGCGGCGTGACCAGTGGCAGCGGCAGCAGTGTCCGCGCTCATTCCTCGTTCTCCTGCCGGACGGTGTACGCGATGTACGGGATGACGAGGACCGCGACGACGGCGAGCAGCACGATCGCGATCGCGGCCGATTTGGCCATGTCACTGCGCAGCAAGGTGTTCCACATGTAGACCGCGGGCACCTCGGTACGGAACTGGTTCGGCCCGGTGATCGCGTAGATCAGGTCGAACAGCTTCAGCGACATGTGCCCGAGAATGATCAGCGCGGAGAGCGCGATCGGGGACAGCTGCGGAAACAGCACGTGCCGGTACAGCTTGAACTCCGACGCGCCGTCCACCCGGGCCGCCTCGCGCAGCTCCGGCGGGATGCCCCGGAAGCCGGCCAGGAACAGCGCCATGATGTACCCGGACAGCTGCCAGACCGCGGGCAGTGCGATGGACGCCATCGTTGTCCATCTGCTCCCCGCGGTCCACCACGGATTCTCCAGGAAATTCAGATGGAGCATCTCGAACAGCCGGTTCAGGCCGCGCGCCTGGTCGCCCTGGGACGGGTTCAGCAACCAGCCCCAGACCACGCCCGAGGCGATCATCGAGATCGCCATCGGGAACAGGTAGATCGACCGGAAGATCGACTCGCCGGGTACGCCCTTCTCCAGCAGCAGTGCCCAGAGCAGGCCGAAGATCAGCGTGCCCACGATGAATGCCACCGTGAGCACGCCGAGGTTCTTCAGCGAGTTGAGGAACCGGTCCTCACCGAACAGGTGCCCGTAGTTCTCGAATCCGACGTAGTCGGCCGGGCCCTTCCGAGCCGTGTGCCGGTTCGTCAGCGAGGTGTTGAAGGACCATGCGATCAGCCCGTACACGAAGTACCCGAGCAACAGCACGGTCGGCAGCAGCACCAGGGCTCCAGGTCCCCAGGTGCGGATTCTTCCGTGCACGCTCAGTCCTCCAGCTCAGTTCGCAACTCGCGGCGCATCAGCTCGTCTTCATCGCGTTGCCGAGCGCAGTCTGCAGCTTGGCGACGTCCTGGCTGCCGCTGAACTGACTGAGCGCGGACAGGATGTCGTTGTTCTGCCCCAGCGTGCACGCGGCACCGTGGGCGCAGGACGGCACGATCTTGTCCTTCTTCCAGTCCGCCATCGCCGACTGCTGGTACTTCGGGTAGTCGGCCGGGTTGGCGTCCGAGCGAGCCGGGATCGAGCCCTTCTTGGTGTTGAACGCCTTCTGGCCGTCGGCCGAGCCGACCGTCTTCAGCCAGCACTTCGCGCCCTCGGGGTCCGCGCCGTTGGTCGGCAGCGTGAACGAGTCCGACAGGAACTGGAAGTTGCCCGCCGTGCCCGGCGCCGGCCAGTACGTGTACGCCGTGTCCGGCACCTTGTCGGCCAGCTGCTGCGCGGCGACCCAGTCACCCATCACGAAGTACCCGGCCTGACCCTTGTTCAGGTAGCCCAGCGCGTCCGGCCAGTCCACCGCCTCGCGGTCGACGTTGGTGTACGAGAGCAGCTTCTTGTACTTGTTCAGCGCCGAGGTGACGTTCGCGCCGGACCAGTCGGTCTTGCCGTCGAACAGGCCCTTGAAGCTGTCCGGCCCGAGCTCGGCCAGCAGCACGACCTCCATCACCATCTCCTGCGCGAAGCCCTTGGAGATGGCCAGCGGTGCCTTGACCCCGGCGGCCTTCAGCTTGTCCATGTCGGTGATCCACGCGTCCACGCTGGCCGGAGCAGTGGCGGCGTCGAGGTTCGCCTTCTTCAGGACGGTCGGGTTCGTCCAGACCATGTTCGCGCGGTGCACGTTGGCGGGGATCGAGTAGATCTTGCCGTCGACGGTCAGGTTGTCGATCAGGTTCTGCGGGAACGCCTTGTCCAGCCCGAAGTCCTTGTACAGGCCGCTGATGTCGTCGACCTGACCGGCGTTGATGTAGTCGCTCAGCTCCTTGCCTGCGTGCGCCTGGAACGTGGACGGCGGCTTGCCCGCCTGCAGGTCGTTGGCCAGCACCTGCTTGGCGTTCGAGCCCGCACCACCGGCGACGGCCGAGTTGACGAACTTGTAGTCCTTGCAGTCGTTCTTGAACACCGACACCATGCCGTCCAGGCCGGCCTTCTCACCACCGTCGGCCCACCAGGTGAAGACCGTGACGTCCTTGTTCGCCGACGAGTCGCCGCCACCGCCGCTGTCGTCGCTGTTACCGCAGGCGCTCACCGCGAGCAGACCCGCCGCACCCACCAGCGCCAGGGTCTTACTCAGACCACCACGCATGATTCACTCTCCGATCAATAGATGGAGCCGCCTGTGACAACGATGCCCCCTTGACTGTGCAACTCTGGGACGGCGCGCAGCGACTGTCAACGTTCCGCGCAGTCGCGTTGCGCAGCCGTGACCACGTGGCCCTTGACAGTGTGAGAGCGCGCACATTTGCCGCCTGCGGGGGCTCTGCGCGCACTCGTGATGCGCAAAACTCAGGGCCGTAGCAGCACCTTGATCGCCTGCCGTTCGTGCATCGCGGCGTACCCCTGCGCGACGTCGGCGAGCGGGAGCTCGGAGTCGAACACCTTGCCCGGGTCGATCTCCCCGGCGAGGACGTCCGCCATCAGGTCCGGCAGGTACGCGCGGCACGGGGCCGCACCGCCGTTCAGGCCGATGTTCCGCCGGAACATGGTCGTGATCGGCACCTCGACACCGTGCGGTACGCCGACGAATCCGACCGTCGAACCGGGCCGCGCGACCTCGAAGGCGGTCGTCATCGACTGTTCGGTACCGACGCACTCGAGGACCGCGTCCGCGCCGACGCCGTTCGTCAGCTCGAGGACCGCCTCGCGCGCCGCGTCACCGCGTTCGGCAATGATGTCCGTGGCACCGAATTCCTTCGCCAACTTCTGCCTGGGCAGATGCCGCGACAGGGCAACGACCCGTTCCGCACCCATCCGCGCCGCCGCGAGCACGCCGCACAACCCGACCGCTCCGTCACCCACGACAACGACCGTGTCGCCGGCCGTGACCCGCGCCGACCGTGCCGCGTGCCAGCCGGTTCCCATCACGTCCGACAACGTCAGCAGGGACGGGATCATCGCGTCGTCGGGCAGCTCGGGTGTGGCGACCAGCGTGCCGTCGGCGTACGGGAGCTTCACGTACTCGCCCTGGCCGCCGTCCGCCTGCGCACTGCCGTAGCTGACCCGGTTCTGGCAAGCAGTCTGGTAGCCCGCCAGGCAATGCGGACAAGTGCCGTCGCTGACCACGAAGGGCGCGATCACGAAGTCGCCCGGCTTGACCGTACGGACCCCGGAACCGATCTCCTCGACGATGCCGACGAACTCGTGCCCGATCGGCCGCGGCTCGCGCACCTCCGGATCACCGCGGTACGGCCAGAGGTCGGACCCACAGATGCACGAGGCAACAACCTTGACCAGCGCGTCGCCCGGCCCGTCGATCCGCGGATCCGGGCGGTCCTCCAGCCGTACGTCGAATGCTCCGTGAATCACCGTGGCTCGCATGAGCGCAACATTAGATCGTCACGTAGCGTCCGCGGCGGTGGACCAGGGCGGGAACGTCGTCCGTGCCGAACTCGACGTGGACGATCTCCAGCTGGACCTGCAGGCCCCACCCGATCTCCGGTGGGTCCTGGTCCACCAGCGTGCAGCCTGCCCACGTACTCACACCGACGGGCGCCGGGCCCCAGGCGGTGTCCGTCCAGTCGATCAGACGGAACGGCCCACCGGGGGCCGGCGCCACGTACCCGAAGGCGTCGGCGAGCTGGCGATGCGGCTCGCCGAGCAGCGACACCACCGCGGTCCTTGCCGCACGCAACGTTTCCCACAGGTCCGACTCCGGGTCGAGCAGACCGATCACGTACCCGGGCTCACCGTCCGCGACCAGCATCGACGACACCGTGAGCCCGGCCCGCTCCCCCTCGTGCGCCGTCGTCCACAGCCCCACCGGCGACGCCAGCCGCCCCCGAAACCGCCGAACCGGACTCCGCTCCGACTCGGGCGGAAGGAACGGATGATCACCGTGAATGGTCACCCGGCAACGGTAACCCGGTCCG
This sequence comes from Kribbella sp., assembly GCA_035697365.1. Lineage (GTDB taxonomy): Bacteria > Actinomycetota > Actinomycetes > Propionibacteriales > Kribbellaceae > Kribbella. Next base: position 4,975 of record DASSDE010000587.1, read on the forward strand.
GGAGGGTGAAGTTGTCGATCGGGTGCAGGGTGAGGCCGCTGGATCCGCGGACGGATTCGACGGCGCCGTTCGCGTCGAACGTGAAGCGGTACGACTCTCCGTACGAGCTGTAGCCGTTGCCGCCGGCGACGCGCAGGGCGTCACCGTCGACCTCGAGCGGCATCGGCTCGTCGGCCGGGTTCGTCCCGGACGGGTCGGTCACGTACAGCCGCCCGCCGATCAGCATGATGTCGGTGACGCCCCACAGGTTCGCGAACCGTCCGGTGAACCGGGCCAGATCGGTCCCCTCGCCACGCTGGTGCGACTCGGCCAGGTCGAGCAACCGGAAGAAGCCCTCGGCGAGCTGGGCCGCGGGTGCGTCGATCGCATTCGTCAATACGACCACGACCAGCCGCTTCTCGGGGTCGACCAGCGTCCGGGTGATGTGGCCTGGGTACCCGCCACAGTGCCCGAAGAGCTCCCGCTCGCCGACCTTCGTGACCGCCAGGCCGAGGCCGTACTGCGCCTTCTCGTCGGCACCGGTGGTCCACAGCGGGTGCTGCATCTCGCGCTTGGACTTGTCGGTCAGCAGCCGGTCGTCGCCGGGCAGGTGCGCGGAGAAGTACGTCGCCAGGTCCCGCGCGTTGCCGAAGAACCCGGTCGCCGAGGCCAGCGCCCGGGTGTCGATGTGCTCGATCGGCACCCGCGCGTCGGCGTACACCAGGCCGCTGTAGCCGGCGGCGTACTCCGCCAGCCGGGCCGGGTCGAGCTCCGGCCCGAGCCCGGTCAGCCCGAGTTTGTCCACGATCGCGGTCTGCACATAGGCGTTGTACGACATCCCGGCGGCCGCCTCGACGACCAGACCGAGCAGCCCGAACCCGATGTTCGAGTACTTGAAACGCTCGTTCTCCGGGAGCACGGCGGACGAGGCGTTCCGCAGTACGTCGAGCAGCTGGGCGCGGTCCGGGAACGCTGTGGACAACTGCCACCAGTCCGCATCCAGGCCGTCCCGGGTCACGCCGCCGGCATGCGCCAGCAGCTCCCGTACGGTCCGCTCACCGAGCGACGTACCGACGATCTCGGTGACGTGCTGCGACGCCTCGTCGTCCAGCCGCAGCCGGCCCTGCTCGACCAGTTGCAGGACG
>DASSDE010000588.1:0-2508 GCA_035697365.1 Kribbella sp.
GAACCCGTACCAGCGACGCTGCTCGCGCTGACCGACGTAGTACTGGAAGAGGAAGTTCAGCCGGGCCTCAATGTCCTGGTCGTCTGCTGTGGGCAGGCTCCAGGTGCCGAAGACGCCGGCCTCCAGCAACCGGGCCGGCGAAGCCATGAGCAAGCCGGGGGAGTTGAGCAGCTGCGCATGCTCGGCCAGGTCTGCCGCGGACGGTGTGGTGTCGTGGACGCGCAGCCGGAGCTCATGGGTGCGTGCGATGCCGTGGGCGTTGCCGAAGCCGGGCTCGTAATCCTCATAGGTGATCTCGAGGCCTTCGAGTTGTTCGGCGTACGTGTCCTGGCCCATCGAGTCGTGCCAGTAGCGCAGGTCCATCGGCGGTGCGCTGGGCGACCACATCCAGACCGTGGCCGTGGCGACCGGTGTCGCCGCGTTGCGGATGTCCAGGCGCGTCGGGTGCAGCTTCCAGAAGTCACGGAGCCCGAAGCCCAGGCCGCCACTGACACCGCCGACGTACCCGTAGCCGGGCGCTCTGGTGCCGGACGGGATGGTCACCCACCCATGTCCCGCGCTGGTGCGTTTGCGCAGTGTGAAGCCGTCGGCGCTGCTCTGGTCGAGGGTGTAGTCGTTCCATTGCGGGATGAGGTGCAGACGGTCGGCCACCTCCGGGTTGGGGATCTCCGTGACGGCGCGACCCGCCACCTGCTGTTGACGTACCTCCTCGCCGGGATCGCGTCGCAGGCCGGTCAGCCCGCGTACTGCCTCGGTGAGGAACCCGGCCGGACCCGCCAGCCGGATGTGACGGTTGTGCGGCTCGTCGCGCATCACCACGTCCGCGCTGAGCCCCAGCCCAGCAAGGAAGTCCCGCTCCGGATCGCCATCCCAGACGAAGTTGTGGACAATCCGAACGTCGGCAGCGCCGGCATAGAAGTAGAGACGTACGGTGAACGGCAGCCAGCTCCCGTGCCGGCCGGTCACCTTGACCACGGCCCGCACCGGCCCGTCCTGTTCGACAATGAGATTGTCGACAATCGCCGTCCGCTGTTCACGGGCCGCGCCGGGCTCGGGGGTGGCCTGGCGGACGCTGACCAGCCGGACCTCGCGGACGATCTCCTCGCCGTTGGACGAGATCGAGGCGATCAGGTGCGGTCTGCGCAGCGTCCACGTGACCGCGCCGGAGGTCACCCGTACCTCGTCCTCGGATTGCTCCACCCGCACCGGCTCGGTCGGCTGCGACGGCTCGCCGGCCACAAGTTCGTACGACGACTCCGGCTGCTCGGCCGGACCGATCGCGTGCGCGGACCACTTGACCGACCCGTCCGGCCAGGTCGCGGTCGTCCAGCTCTGCACCGGCGTACCGTCGACCAGCGCGAACCGGGTGCCATCGGCAACTGTCCCGCGCGGCCACGGCACACCCCAGGAAACACCCTGCCGGCAAGGCGTTTCGAGCCACTGCAACGTCGTCATTCCTTCACCGACCCAATCAGGACGCCCTTCGCGAAGTGCTTTTGCAGGAAGGGGTAGAAGAACAGGATCGGTAGCGTCGCCACCACCACGACCGCGAACTTCAGGCCCTGTTCCGGGAACGTCACCGTCTCCAGTTGCTGCAGTACGTTCGCCGAGTCCGCGTTCGCCGCGGTCAGCTGGCGGACGATCATCTGCAGCGTCCACTTCTTGCTGTCGTCGATGTAGAGCAGCGGCGACATGTAGTCGTTCCAGATGCCGACCGCGTAGAACAGCGAGAATGTCGCGATGATCGGCTTCGACAACGGCAGCACGATCCGCAGGAACACGTTCAGCTCGTTGCACCCGTCGATCCGGGCCGCCTCCTCGAGCGCCTCCGGCAGCTCCTGGAAGAAGCTCTTCACCACGATCAGGTAGAACGGGTTGATCGCCAGCGGCAGGATCAGTGCCCAGTAGCTGTCCAGCAGCCCGAGGTCCCGCACGACGAGGTACGTCGGAATCATGCCGCCGCTGAACACCAGCGTGAAGATCACCAGGTTCAGCACCAGGGCCCGTCCCGGCAGGAACCGCTTCGCCAGCGGATAGGCCATGGTCAGCGTCAGCACGAGCTGGATCACCGTACCGACCGCGGTCACCGCGACCGTGGTCAGCAAGGCCCGGACGAACGTGTCCGTGGAGAAGATGTAGTGGTACGTGTCGGTGACGAACTTGTGCGGCCAGAGGAAGAACGGCCGCGAGCTGATCTCCGACTCGCTCGCGAACGAGCCGGCCAGCACGTAGAGCAGCGGAAGCACCGTCACCAGGCCCAGCGCGGACAGCAGGACCGCGTTCAGTACGTCGAACACGCGGCTGCCGACCGAGTCGTAGTACCGCACCCGTTGGTTCATGCGTGTCCCCTCAGAAGAGCCCGCGCTGGCCGAGGCGCTTGGCCAGCAGGTTGGAGCCGAAGATCAGCACGACGCCGACGACACCCTTGAACAACCCGACCGCGGTCGCGTAGCTGAACGAGCCCTGGGTGATGCCGATGTAGTACACGAACGTGTCGAACACGTCCGC
>DASSDE010000589.1:0-2930 GCA_035697365.1 Kribbella sp.
CTGCGACCGCTGGGACATCGGCGGCGTCTCCACCGCCAAGCACGCCGACACCGGCCGCCTCACGGTCTTCGTGTACGACGGTCACCCGGGCGGAGCCGGTTTCGCCGAACACGGGTACGCAGCGGCGCGCGAGTGGTTGACCGCGACACGCCAGGCGATTGCACACTGTGAATGTACCGATGGCTGCCCGTCGTGCGTACAGTCACCGAAATGTGGGAACCAGAACAACCCACTGGACAAGAGCGGCGCGGTGGCGCTGCTCACCGCATTACTGAGTAGTGAGGCCTGAAGGGCCGGCGCCGGGCCGGCAGAGAGGCAGGTCACCATGGCCGTTCTCGGAATCGTCCTGATCGCCCTCGCGGTGCTGTTCGGACTCGGCGTCTCGGTGACGTCGGGCGCGTCCACCACGCTCGAGGTGTTCGGCGTCGACTTCGGCGTCTCGGTAGCGACCGTGTTCTTCCTCGGCGCGATCGCCGGCGCGGCCCTGGTCGCCGGCCTGTGGCTGCTGAAGAAGGGCCTCGGTCGCGGGCTGCGGCGGCGCAAGGAGATGCGCGACCTGCGCGCGAAGGTCACCGACGGTGAAGACACCGCCGACGTACCGGCCGAGCGCGCGGAAGTACCCGCCGACGAGCGGCCGGAGCTGCCGGAACAGCGCGCCGAGGACCCCTCGGAGACCCACCAGCCGCACTGATCCGACTCGTTGCCGTTGGCATCAGCTACTACTGAAAATCCCTGGCATTGCTGTAACATCTCGAACGTTTCACAGCCTCCACACGGTGGTCGCACAGCGACCCGACGAGTCGATATCGATGCCTCGCGCAACGACGTTTGCCTGGCAGTTAGTTGCCATTGGCATCAAGTTTCGCGAAATCGGCATAACCTCCACGGCCGGTCCTGTGCATTACTTGTTGTGGCGTCAACGTCGCGCTGAGTCACTGCCGGCATACCGGCTCGCGCCACGGGTCCCGACGACCTGACGCCGTGAGATAGCACGACCTCTGGAGGTTGTCTTGATCATCCGAAAGCTGTTCAGCCGCACCGGCGTAGTGGTGCTCGCGGTCAGCGTCGCCATCGCCACGGCCATACCGGCCCAGGCAGCGAACCCCGCACCCGGCGGTTCGAAGTCTCCGGGCGTCACGGTCGGCGTGGCCCAGCAGATCGCCGTCCGGTCCGACACCCGCTACTGCCTCACGTTCGTCGCGGCCGACAAGGTCCCGATGGCGGTCATGATGGCGTGCGCCCCCGGCAAGGAGGGCAAGACCCAGGAGTGGATCTACACCGAGTCCGGCCAGCTGCAGGTCGCAATGAGCAAGAGCGTCGGTGGCGCCCTTGCAACGACCGGCGCGTGCCTGGACAGCGGTGCGGACCTCGCCAAGGTCCCGTCCTCGGCGCCCCTGCTGGTGCTGCCCTGCCGTGACGGCAGCGGACAGAAGTGGGGCTACGACAAGGGCACCGGCACGTTCGTGAACGGGGCCAGTGGGCTCGCCCTGACGTCGCTGCTTGGCAAGGGGAAGGCCAAGCAAGCACAACCGACCGGCAGCATGAGCGCTGCCGGCACACCGATCCAGGCCTGGGCCGGACTCCCGGTGCCGAGCCTGGACATCCTGGGCGCCGTACTGGCACTCGTGAACGCCCTGCTGTCGTCGCTGGGCCTGGCACTGCCCCTGCCGATCGCAGGTGCGGCCGCCAGTCTGCTGACGCTGGTCCGGCCACAAGTACCGATTCCGGCGCAGATGGAGACGCTGCCGAAGCAGATGATGGAACTGGCCCAGAGCTGATCCCGACCCAACCAGCCAACGAGAGGACGGCCGGCCCCGACATCGTCGGGGCCGGCCGTTTTTCTCTCCTTGTCTCTCAGCGTCTTCTAGGGGAGCCAGGCGGTGCTCGGGGATGAGTACCGGATTGCCCGCTGCTTGCGCGTCAGCGGGAGGCCGGGTTCGCCACCGCGCGGCCGGCTGGTCACCACCAGCACCAGCAATGCCCGAGCAGGTCGTCGACAAGGCAAGCGACTCCATGGAGCAGTCTCACGTCATTCACCTCCGATCCGTTCGAACCGATCGGCATGACAGTAGCCGCACTGATCACCCTGTGTATCTAGTCAACTACCTGTTGCCACAGAACCTTGAGTGACCTTTAACTGTTTCGCAATGCGTCCCGCAGGATCCCGGCTTGACAGTCCGCGATTGGTTGCCTACAGCACCGGACAACGTTCTCCCCGGCGTCGGGTAAAAGTCTTCACAAAGTCGCGGATGAGTGCCAATGTTTGACCGCACTCTCGCTGGACCACTCTGCTAGGAGCCCTGATGCGATCTCTCTCGCGGTTGACCACCGCCGGCGTCCTCGGCGCCGCGACCCTTGCGCTGCTGACCGGATGCCTCGGCTCGTCCGGCTCCGGCAGCGGCGACGCCCCGGACGCGAACCGGAACGCCGACGCCAAGCAGGTCACACTGACCATCGGCGCGAACTCGGTCAAGGGCGGCAAGAGCAGCGCCGGCGCGACCTTCACCGAAGACGTCCTGATCCCGAAGTTCGTCGCGGAGCAGAAGGGCAAGGGCGTCGACGTCACGGTCAAGTTCCAGGGCGACGGCTCCGACGACGAGGTCTACAAGCAGAAGCTGTCCCTCGACCTGTCGAACAAGGCCGGACCGGACCTGTTCAGCATCGACGGTATCTGGGTCGGCGAGTTCGCCCAGGCGAACTACATCAAGCCGCTCACCGACACCGTCGGCGACGCCGCCAAGGTGAACGACTGGGACGGCTGGAAGCAGATCCCGGAGTCGGTCCAGGCACTCGGCAGCTACAACGGCCAGCGGTACGGCGTACCGGGTGGCACCGACGGCCGGGTGCTGTACTTCAACAAGAAGCTGTTCCAGCAGGCCGGGCTGCCCGCGGACTGGCAGCCGAAGTCCTGGGACGACATCATCTCCGCA